>CAYLMZ010000005.1:39818-45337 GCA_964385035.1 uncultured Loktanella sp. | reverse complement strand
CTCCCCAGTCCGCCATTTACCTCCAATATTGAGACAAAAATCGAACCTCAGGGCGATTTAACCGCTTTGACTCCCACCGCCAAAATCGCCGTTCGGTGCTGTAATATACGTCCGATCTCAGCAGTAGCCATTTCGAGAATATGCTCCCCTTCACCAAAGGTGTGCTGAAAGTCAGAGACGCTTTAGTGTGTGTTGTAACCACAGTTGGCTGCACGAAAAGCGGGGCATGGGAATTCACTGCGTGGGTTAAACTGCGTCAGGGTTCAGGCAAGTCGTCCCTGGGCAATAGAAGCCATGATTGATGTCGTCCGATTGTCCTCAACGAGACAGCGGAATCTGCCCGCCATTCGCGCAGAGTGCGATTTGCACAATCAGACAATCCTTCTTTGGCGTCACTGCGAATGATACAATTGATACAAAGCGTGACATCTATCGGCAATATGAGGATGGTTTCTTTGTCGCGAAAGCGGGAACCCACAGCGAAGGACGCGCCTGTGTCACACGAAACTGCCTTGGCACAAACGCAACGACATGCGGTCGCAGAGCATACCGCGTCTGATCTGGCAGATATCACCGATGCCCTTGATCAGGGGCTTGCCATCTTTGATCGCGATCTGCGCTTTGTCATGGCAAACAAGAGCTATTGGGAAGTGGTCTTTCCGCCTGACCATCCGATGGCCGCGACAGGCAAGCCGTTTAGGGATTTGATGCATGAGACCCATGTGAGTGGTCAGTTGGTTTTGTCGGCAGAGATTACGTTTGACGCATTTGCTGACAAAATGCGCGCATGGATCGAAACGTCCGGCCCTGAGCAGTTGTATCGTCTGGCGGATGATCGCTGCATATCGCTGAAAGCGCTAAGGTCCGAAAACGGCAGCTACCTGATCGTGGCGACTGATGTCACTGACCAACAAAACGCAGAACAGCGCGCCCGGGACATGCTGATCGAGAGCTTTCAAACACTCGAAACGGGAATGGTCATTTGTGATGCGGACATGCGGTTCGTCCATGCCAACCCCGCGTGGTATGACATTTTCTTTTCCGGGATGGATATAGCGCCGCCTAAACCCGGAGAGCACGCGCTGGAAAACATGATGAGCCTGGCTCAGCAAGGGCTTTACGTTATTCCAGATACACTCACTGCAGAAGAATACGTTCTTTGGATCTTCGATCAGATGAGCATAGGGGGTCGGCAGGTCCCCGTTCAACTTGCGAACGGAAGATCCGCAATGGGGTCTTCAGTGCTGACATCCTGGGGTGACGCCATCCTTCTTGTGCGTGATGTCACGCAGACGGCCACAACGCACCAAAAGAAACGTGTTGCCAATACCTCACTCGATCCGACAGTGAGCGCAGCGGCCAGCACGTTGAAGGCTGCGATTGATGATCTTGATACGGCGATGGCGTTGATCGACGCGGACGCGCGTTTTGTTTATGCGAACCTCTCTTTTCGGGCCAGTTGCGACCCGACGAACACACTCTTGGTGCCGGGGCGCCCGATGCGCGATATACATCGTGATGCCATTCGTCGGGGCCAGTTTCCGTTGCCACCCGACATGCCCGAAGATGCACTCCTCGATCATCTTGATAAGATCATCGAAACGGCTGCCAAAGGGTTTGAGCTTCCCAACGCGCGCGGGCGCGAGCTTTTGGGGTCCGTTCATGCCAATGGCTTGGGCTCAAGGATCCTGACAATTCAGGACGTCACTGATCAACGCGCCGCAGAACGTGAACTGACCGAGATGCGCGCTGTCGCCCATCAAAACGAAAAGCTCTCGGCACTTGGCGAACTGCTTGCAGGGGTCGCGCATGAATTGAACAATCCGCTGTCTGTCGTATTTGGCTATTCGCAAATGCTGCAGGGCAAGATTGATGATCCGGTGCTGGCTGAACGTGTCGATTTCATCTGCCAGTCCGCCGAGCGGGCAGCAAAAATCGTGAAGACATTCCTTGCCATGGCGCGCCAGCGCCCCACCAAAATCGAGAACTGTTCAATCAACGAGGTGGTCAATACCGCGCTGGAGGTGTCCAGTTATAGTCTCAAGAGCAACGGCACAGTCGTGAGCACTTCGTTTGACACAGATGCACCGTTGGTCGCGGGCGATTTTGATCAATTGGCGCAGGTCTTTTCCAACCTGATCATCAATGCGGGTCACGCTGTTCAGGATCAGCGTGAAGCGGGCGAAATCACCGTGCGCAGCTTCTTTGATGCGCGCAAGAACGAAACAGTGGTCGAAGTGCGCGACAATGGGCCGGGCATCCCCTTTGATTTGCAGCGACGGATTTTTGAGCCATTCTTTACGACCAAAGACGTAGGTCAGGGCACCGGCGTCGGTCTGGCCTTTAGCCACCGCATTGTCCAAAGCCATGGTGGCAAGCTTGATCTTCAATCAGCTCCGGGTGCAGGCACGCGCTTTTTTGTCCGCCTCTCGGCCGCTGAAGCAGATCAATGGCAGGATAAAACCGTTCTGCCCCACACACCTGTGCGCGGTGTCAGGCGTTTGTTGGTTGTCGATGACGAAGTTGGTGTGGCCCGCCTGATCCGTGACGTCCTGACCGAGGACGGTTTTGACGTGACCATCACCACCAGTCCACGTGACGCCTTGCGTATGGCCAAGGAGCAGGCGTTTGATGTGATCCTCAGCGACTACAAGATGCCGGATATGGACGGGCAGGCATTCTTCCATGCTATGCGCAGGGTGGCGCCCGACGCGGCCGATCGGATCGGCTTTATTACCGGCGACGCGATGAGCAAGAATGTTGCCGACTTCCTCAGCGAAAGCGGGCGCCCCCATATCGAAAAGCCCGTCATAAAAGAAGAACTGATGGCCTTGCTGCGCGACGTGCAAAGCGAGAAGAGGTCCTAAGATGCAAAAACAATCAATCCTGATCTGCGATGACGAGCCCGCGCTACGCCGCATGCTCAGTGATCATCTGGGGGAGTGCGGCTATGAAATGACAGAGGCCGCCAATGCCGCAGATCTCTTTGCTCGGCTCGATACGCAGGTGCCTGATTTGATCATTCTGGATGTGCGCATGCCGGGAATGGATGGCCTGTCCGCCCTGCGCGATCTGCGACAAACCTCGCAAGTGCCGGTCATGATGCTGACGGCTGCAGGTGACGTTGTCGACAAGGTGCTGGGCCTGGAATTGGGCGCAGACGATTATCTGGTAAAACCCGTAGACCTGCGCGAGCTACAGGCCCGCGTGAGAGCAGCACTCCGCCGTGGTCAAATCCAGACGACCCAGCAGGACACGGCAGAGCGCCTGTCAGGAACCATCGCCTTCGGTCCGTGCCAGCTGGACCTTGATGCAGCGCGTCTTTTTGGACCAGATGGCACAGAGATCGCGATCACCGCGATGGAGTTCAGTTTGCTCCGTGTTTTTACAGAAAACCGTGGCAGAATCCTCAACAGGGACCAGTTGCTAGAGCAAGCCCACGACCGTGGGTGGGAACCGTTCGACCGCTCTATTGACCTGCGAATTTCGCGCATCCGCCGCAAGATCGAGGCAAATCCCGGCAAGCCAGAGGTGATCCGCACCGTGCGCGGGATCGGCTATGTCTTTGGTTGATACCTTGTGCTGACAAACCGATACAATTGAAACAGGGCGCGATAAATCTCTGACACGGGACTGACCCAGAAACTCTCTAAGCGACCGCGATAGCAGTCGCAGATTATGGAGAGAGTGATGAAACAGAATATATTTGTGAAAGCGGTAGCGCAGGCAGCAATCCTGGCGGCTCTCGCAACAGGTGCGCAGGCAAAGGACTGGATCCAATCCTTCGAGGTCAAACCGTCCGGCATTGATGCCGAACCCGTTGTCGTACGCGCAACTGCGAATGGCTACACCACTACAACCGCCACTTCAAAGGTCTTTACAATCTCGACCGCTGGTGCGGCTGATATGGGCAAACGCATCAATGGACTCAGGGTTGGTGTCGGCGACGATGTCAGCGTCGTCGAAGCTGATTTCAGCCCATGGAGCTATGACTACACATGGCGTCAGATTGGTAGTGGGGAACGGCGCACACTTGCGCTGCAAGCCCAGTTCGACATCCCGCTCGAAAATATCGACTGGCATCAGATGAACCCCACACAAGCCTGCGCTGCCAACATGGCCTATCAGATCGACAACGGTCTCACCAAAGAGCAGGTCTTGGCACAGGTCTGGAACGTCTCAACATATGCCAATTTCTCAGGTGGGATGGCGGTCATGCGTAGCGGCAACGTTGCGCCAGTCGCCTCTGACAACCTCGGTCAGATGGATTGGACGGATGACGAAACCGATTATCAGGTGTTTGTGCGCTGTCTGGCTGCACCTGGTCTTGGAAATACGGTGCTGCCGCCGAACGGAACAACCGCCACTCCCCTGCAACCGCAGGAGATTGATTTCGAGAACCGGCCAGCGCGCCAAGAAGACCGACCCGAGCGTCAGGATACCCGTCCTCCACGGCAAGAGGATCGGCCAGAGCGTCAAGACACGCGCCCCCCACGGCAAGAGGACCGGCCCGAACGTCAGGATACGCGCCCCCCACGGCAGGACTAGGCCATCTTGCGTCGTTCAAAAGGCCTCATATAGCGCTGCGCGGTGATGATTTGTCCAAATAAGGCGCTGCCCACTCCCCCAAAAAGCAAGCGCGCCTCACCGCCAGCCAACGCCGCCCTCAAGCTCTATCTTGAGGGCGGCTTTTATTTGCCACAGGCGTGATGCCCCGCCCCGCGATACATACCGGATACAATTGATACCTCACGACAAGTTACTGAAATCAGAAAGATATAATCCTGCTTTAGCAGAAACATCGGAAGAGCTGACTGCAACACGATGGCCTGAAATCCCGCCACTTTCGTCAAGCGTTGTCTAGCTGCTCCGCAATGCAACGAAAGGAACAAACCCATGCAACGCCTTCTTATCCCTGCGCTCTGCGCAACAACTCTTGCCACACCGGTGATGGCCGGTGGACTGAGCGACCCGATCGTTACGCCCCCTGCCGCGCCGGTGCCCGTAGTGACGCAAACCGCTACACCCTACGACTTCTACGTCGGTGCACAGTTTGGCTTGGGTGCTGGCACTGTCACCCCAAACGATCCCAGCGCCATTTTCCGCGAATTCGACATCGAGGGCCCTTTTCACGGGGTTCATGCGGGGGTGCAGCGCAAATTTGGGGCCCTGACGCTTGGGGTTGAGGTGGATTACAACAGCAACACCGGTGATCTTGAGGCAGATGAAAACCCTGGAACTTTCCTGGATGTGGACGCGCTGGCGCATCTGAAACTCCGCGCCGGCACCGATATCGGCCCTGCGTTGGTCTATGGAACCGCTGGTCTTGCTTACGCCGACATCACGATTCAACAAGGCAATGAAGAGATCAATCTGGCAGACACAGCACCATTCTTCGGCCTTGGGGCAGACATGATGGTGTCCGAGAGCATTTCTGTCGGTGCAGAGTATCTGGTGCACAGCTTTGAGGATATGGACGGCAGTGGCACCGACCTTGATCTGAACACAGCAATGCTGCG
>CAYLMZ010000005.1:0-39718 GCA_964385035.1 uncultured Loktanella sp. | reverse complement strand
TTGAGGATATGGACGGCAGTGGCACCGACCTTGATCTGAACACAGCAATGCTGCGCGTATCCTATCACTTTTAAAAATCAGGCTGACCGCGCGGTCTGCGCGGTCAGCTTGATACGAAAACTTGCAAGGGGGCACTGGGAAGTCTTGGGCTCGCTCTTGTCATTGGAACAAGCGCAGCAACGTAGTCAAAGCCATTTGATCGGCCCTACGGGCGCCCCTATCGTGTCCCATGTGGCTCAGGCCGTGCGCATGCCCTTAACCCAAACGCCCTTGATGCGTGGTGCGCCCTGTTCCGACGCCACGCGCAGCAAATCAGCCCGCTTGCCGACCTCGATCACGCCACGCTCTTGCAGCCCAGAAACCTCTGCTGGCGCTTTTGTCACCGACGCGATTGCGCGCGGCAGGTCGTCCCAGATGTCGGCAAGCTGAAACGCCGATAGCAGCAGGGCCGAAGGCACATAGTCAGATGAAATGATGTCGAGCAGCCCCGCTTCGGCCAAGGTCTTAGCGGCGACATTGCCAGAGTGAGACCCCCCCCGGACAAGGTTGGGCGCACCCATCATCACTGCAATCCCATGCGCATGACACGCCTCGGCGGCTTCCAAAGTTGTTGGGAACTCGGCAAAGCCCGCACCATTGGCTTTTGACCTCTCAACGTGAGCCAGAGTCGTGTCGTCATGGCTGGCGAGGACGGCGCCAAGACGCTTGGCTTCTTTCACAGCCCCCTCTTCGTGCCTTGCACCGTTTCGCTCTTGCAAGCGAAGGAGGTTCGCAACATGGGCCTGAAACTCTTCCTCATTCAGCCCACGCTTCTTTGCGACATAGGTGCGCAATGCAGTCAGGTCACGGAACTGCCTCTGGCCGGGTGTATGATCCATGAGGCTGACAATGCCGACACGGTCGTCTTCGCCAAATTCAGCTAGCTCTTCGAGCAATGTTTCTGAACAGATTTCAGCGCGCAAGTGCAGAAAATGGCTGATCTTGAACAGGCCCGCGCGCCGCGCACCCAGCAACTCATTAGCCAACGAACGCGCATATTCTTTGTAGCGTGCCTTGCTTTCGTGGATAGACCCAACGCGCAGTGCGTCAAAGACCGTTGTGATACCAGTTGAGGCGAGCTCCGCATCATGCGCCAGCAGTGCCGGCAAATGTGGCCAATCCACTTCAGGACGAGGCTCAATGTGGCGTTCAAGGTTATCAGTATGCAGCTCAATCAGCCCCGGCATGACGAAATCACCGCTGCAATCCATCGCACCAAGTGGAATATGGTCCCCTTCGGTCAGACCGACGATCTTGCCACCTTCGACCTCAATTGCCCCCCGTAACACCCGATCTGCAAGAATGATTTCTGCGTTGGCAAGGCAAAGGTCGCCTGACACAAGAGTGTCATCAACGGCTGTCACAGATGAGGGGACGAAAGGAGAGTTCATGTCATATTCTCGCTTTGCTGTTTATGCCGTTCCCGAAGAGGACGGACTTGCAGATTTCGGAGCCAGTTGGCTGGGCTGGGACATACGGACGGGTCAGTCCAGTCAGCAGTTTCCCATCGCAGGGCTTGATGACGTGACGATGACACCACGCAAGTATGGGTTTCATGGCACCATCAAACCGCCCTTTCGGCTGTTTGACGGGAATTGTTTGGATGGGTTGCAGAGCGCTGTGACGGCGCTTGCCGCTGATATCGCACCGGTCGAAACAGCTGGCCTGACTGTCTCTACGCTTGGCAGCTTCCTCGCGTTGACGCCGGTTGGCGACACCGGACCCCTGAGTCATTTGGCCGCCCGGTTTGTTCAAGAGCTTGACGCCTTTCGCGCGCCACCGACTGCGGCGGAACTTGTCAGACGTCGCGCCGCCTCGCTGACCGAAAGCCAAGAGGCCAACCTTGCGGAGTGGGGTTATCCTTACGTTTTGGACGATTTCCGCTTTCACTTGACCCTGACGGGGAAGCTGGACGCGGCAGAGCAAGACAAATGGATGCAGCACGCTGCTGATAATTTGCCCATCCAGCCGATCCCTTTTGCAATCAGGTCGATTGCACTTGTTGCTGAAAGGCAAGATGGCAACTTCGAGATGCTGCATCGCTACGCTCTGACCGGTTGAAGCGCCAGACGCGCGGCTGCAATCGTTTCGTGAATGGGCCCGTCATTTGAGACCCCAATGATATTGATCCCCCCTGGAAGCGGCTTGTTGGCCTGTGCCAACCGCTTTTTGACATCAGCGGCATCTTCACGTCCCCGCGCAATCAACCTGCTGGCCAGCACTTCGGGGCTTGCTGTGACGTGAAGGACAACCATTTCGGGGAACACATCCGCGGCCGTAACCAAGGCACTGCGCGAAAGGTTTGCAAGACACTGTTGGCCTGCGTACACGTCCCGCAATGCTTGGGCGGGTATCCCGTATGACAACCCATGTGCCTGCCAATGGATTGCAAAAGCGCCCCGTTCCGCCGCATCCGCGAAGGTCTGGGTGTCCATGCTCCTGTAATCCTCACCGCCGAGGTCAGGTGCTCGTGTGATCGTACGTTTCACAATCGAAAACCGGGGCTCTGCGGTTGCCAGCCCTGCCATAACAGTGTCTTTTCCAACCCCTGAAGGGCCAACCACCGCGATCAATCGTCCGCTCATGCGGCCTTCTCCCCCGAGAACCCTTTGACATCAATTTCGCGGTCGCAGACCCGGTCGCGTGCCAATTCGTCATGAAAGATACCGATGATCGCGGTGCCGCGTGCCTTGGCCTCTTCGATCAGTCCCAAGACAACATCGCGGTTCCGCGCATCCAGACTGGCCGTGGGTTCATCAAGCAAGAGCGCGGGGTAAGGATGAACAAACCCGCGCGCAATGTTGACGCGTTGCTGCTCGCCACCAGAGAAGGTTGTCGGCGAAAGCGGCCAAAGGGCTTGCGGAATGTTGAGCTTCGCGAGCAGTTCAGCAGCCCGCGCGCGGGCTGTCTCGCGGTCAGTTCCAACCGCCAGAAGCGGTTCAGCGACAACGTCAAGTGTTGGCACCCTTGGCACGACGCGCAGAAACTGGCTGACATAGCCAAGCACCTCACGGCGCAGTCGGATGATCTCGCGTGGCGCGGCTGTGGCGAGATTGACACCACCAACAAAAAGGTCACCGGCCTGTGTCCGGTAATTCCCATAAAGCATGCGCATCAGCGTGGATTTGCCTGCACCTGACGCGCCAGTCAGCGCGACACACTCACCGGGTGCGACAGACAGATTGGCATTGGAAAGAACCTCAATCACCGCGCTGCCCTGATTGTGCAACGTAAAGGTCTTTGACACGTTATTCAGTTCAAACATGGGCAAACCTCAGACTTGCAGGATCGAGCTGACAAGCAGCTGTGTGTAGGGGTGTTGGGGGTCGTCCAGCACCTGATCGGTCAGCCCGTCTTCGACGACATGACCAGATTTCATCACCATCAAACGGTCCGCCAAAAGGCGCACAACCGCCAAGTCGTGGGTGACGATGATGGCTGATAGCCCCATGTCGCGCACAAGCGAGCGGATCATGTCCAAAAGCCGTGCTTGCACGCTGACGTCCAAGCCGCCCGTGGGTTCGTCCATGAAAACAAGGCGCGGGCCCGTGACCAGATTGCGGGCGATTTGCAGTCGCTGCTGCATGCCGCCCGAAAATGTGGTCGGGCGGTCATCAATGCGTGCGGCGTCAATCTCAACACGTGTGAGCCAGTCCTCCGCCGTATCCCGGATGTCGCCATAGCGCCGTGCACCCACGGCCATCAGGCGTTCGCCCACATTGCCCCCTGCGCTAACCCCCATGCGAAGCCCATCGCGGGCATGTTGGTGCACGAAGGCCCAATCCGTGCGGGCCAGCATCCGGCGTTCTGCTTCGGACATGCGCAGCGTGTCGCGCGGCCCGTCAACCGCGGTGTCAAAAAGAACTTCACCAGCGTCGGGCACGAGATGGCCTGCCATGCAGTTCAGCAATGTCGATTTGCCGGATCCGGACTCGCCGACAATCCCCATGACTTCGCCCGGGAATAGGTCAAAGCCCACGTCAGCACAGCCAATATGGGGGCCGTAGCGTTTGGTCAGCGCACGGACTGACAAAAGCGGCGTATCGTCCATCATGCCGCATCCTTTCCTTTGAAGCCCGCATCCTGCCGGGCAGTGCAATAATCCGTGTCCGAGCAGACAAACATTCGCCCCCCTGCATCATCGACAATCACCTCATCAAGGTAGCTGTCGTGAGCCCCACAAAGACCGCAAGGATGATCGGCTTTGGATGCCTCAAACGGGTGGTCGTCAAAATCAAGACTGACGACTTGGGTGTAAGGCGGCAGTGCGTAAATGCGCTGCTCTCGTCCCGCGCCGAAAAGCTGGATAGCGGGGTTATTGCTCAGTTTCGGGTTGTCGAACTTCGGAATGGGTGATGGATCCATCACATAGCGCTCTTCGACTTTGACCGGATAGGCATAAGAGGTCGCGATATGCCCATGGCGGCTGATATCCTCGTAAAGCTTCACATGCATCAGCCCGTATTCTTCAAGGCTGTGCATCTTTCGGGTCTCACTTTCGCGCGGTTCCAGAAACCGCAAAGGCTCTGGGATCGGCACCTGATAGACAAGGATCTGACCCTCGGTGAGGCCTTCTTCGGGGATGCGATGGCGGGTCTGGATGACACTGGCCTCAGACGTCTTGGTCGTCGTAGCTACATCCGCTGTTGCCTCAAAGAATTTGCGGATCGAAACAGCGTTGGTGGTGTCATCCGCACCTTGGTCAATGACTTTAAAGGTATCATCTTCGGTCATCACAGCAGCAGAGACCTGAACGCCACCGGTGCCCCATCCGTAGGGCATCGGCATTTCGCGGCTCGCGAATGGAACCTGATAGCCCGGTATCGCCAGACCTTTCAGGATCGCGCGCCGGATCATGCGTTTTGTCTGTTCGTCCAAATAGGCAAAGTTATAGGCTTGGTCCGTCATTCCGCTGCTTCCCTTTGTGCGTCTGCGCCAGCTTCGCGGCGCAATTTGCGAACGAGCTCAAGTTCCGACTGGAAATCGACGTAGTGAGGCAGCTTGATATGTTCGAGAAAGCCGGTCGCCTGAATATTGTCTGAATGATAAAGGACAAATTCGGCGTCCTGCACGGGGGCGCCCTGATCGTCCTCTCCCAGTTCTTCCCAACGCATCGCTCGATCAACAAGCGCCATCGAAATAGCCTTGCGTTCGGTTTGGCCAAAGACCAGCCCGTAGCCCCGCGTAAACTGGGGCGGTTCGGTTTTGGAGCCCTTGAACTGGTTCACGCTTTCGCATTCGGTCAGGGTGATTTCGCCGATCTCGACACTGAAACCCAGCTCAGGGATTTCCATCTCGACCGGCACAGTGCCTATGCGCAACTCACCCACAAAGGCGTGGTTGCGGGCGTATCCGCGTTGGGTCGAGTATGCGAGCGAGAGGGTGAAACCTTCATCCGCGCGGGTCAGGGCTTGCAGCCGCAACGCACGGTCGGCAGGCATCTCAAGCGGTTCGCGTGTCAGGTCAGGCGGGGTTGTGTCGTCCCGCGGGGCTTCCTCGATCAGTCCCTCTTGATTGAGGAAGTCTGTCACATGGGGAACCGGTCCCTCTTCGGTGTCGCGTTCGGGCGCAGGGGATGGCGTCTTACCATCAGCCGCCAGTTTGAAATCAAGCAAACGATGCGTGTAGTCAAACGTAGGCCCAAGCAGCTGCCCACCGGGAAGGTCTTTGAACGTGGCAGAGATCCGGCGGTCGCAGGCCATCTCGCCGGTATCAACCGGTGTCGTGTAGCCAAAGCGTGGCAGGGTGGTGCGGTAGGCGCGGATCAGAAAGATCGCTTCGATCAGATCACCGCGTGCCTGCTTGATCGCGAGTGCTGCGAGGTCAGGGTCATAAAGTGACCCTTCAGCCATCACGCGGTTAACAGCGAGCGACATTTGTTCGCGAATTTGCGCGACCGAGAGTGCCGGGACAGATGTGTCGCCACGACGTTCTTCGGCAAGCCACGCATGGGCATTTTCAATGGCGCGTTCGCCACCTTTTACGGAAACATACATCACAGCACCTTTGTTGAGCGGGGGACCGCAGCAAGCCGCGCACCAGAGGTGAGAATGAAATCCAGTCCCAGCGGAAACCGGGATGCATTCATTTGAAAACTTGCGCGGTCAGGAATTGATAAGGTCGCTTCGTGCTTGATACCCGGTCCGGTGAGGGTCGCACCTGTGAGCGTCAGTTCGTCCATTTCGACAATAAGCGTTGCTGACCGGTCCGGATACTCAGAGGTGCCCACAGGATAGTTCTCGAGCGGCGCAAGTGACGGCCAGATGCCGATTGCAAAGGCGCAATGCGCAGGACCGGTGAAAGGGGCGCCTGTATGGAATGCAATCCATTCACGGACGTTTGGTGTGTCATGTGCCCCCGCCAGATAGATTGGTGTTTCGGTGTCGCACATCGTCAGGATAGCAGTGGCCGCCGCGATTGATAGGGGCGCAGGTGGCACAGCACCTGCAAGCTGCTTGATTTGACCGGGGCGCGCCATTGCCTCCATGATCTCGCGAAAGGCAGCAGCGGATTGCTGTGCCGGGGCGTCAAATCCGCCTTGCAATGCAGTCACAGACATCAGTCTTCTCCCCTCGCCATCGTGAAAAACTCAACCTTGGTCGCCGCAGCTTTTGCTGCGCGTGTGGCGGTGCGCATGCGGGCAATCTCGCAAAGCGGGTCCAGCACCTGCTGTTGGACGAGTGGTGCCATGTCTGTTTGCATCAGCGCATCAATCAAAGCGGCAACCTCGGCGTCCGCCTTGGATCGGCCTTGAATGTAGGCGTGTCCGACCGTGCCACAGCCAAGTTGAAGGCAGGCGCGGGTCACGGACATCTCACCTACGTTGAAAGGCGCGCCTGTGCCGCCGGCGCGACCGCGCACCATGACCGCCCCAATTTCCGGCGGGCGGAGCCAGGTTATTTCTGGCCGCGTGATGGCGTGATCAAGCAGGATTGCGGCCTGACCCTTTTGCGCTTTCGCCAAGACGCCCATCCATGCCCTTCTCTGATCGGTGGAGTCGATGTGATCTTTCATCTCGACAACTTTCGAATATACTATACAACTAGACATATCATAACAGATTCCCTCTCGACGGGCAGAAGATTTTTGTGAAACTTCCATGACAAGACGCGGCCCAAAACGAACCCCGATCTGGCGCTCGATTGCAGCAGAGCTCAGGGGAGACATTGCCGAAGGGCGCTACGGCGAAAATGAAAAGATCCCAACCGAGGCGGTCCTCGCGGCGCGCTTTGGGGTCAATCGCCACACCGTCCGGCATGCGATTTCGGCGCTGGTCGACGAAGGTCTTGTTCACCCACGTCGTGGTGCTGGTGTGTTTGTCACAGCACGTCCGACTGACTACCCCATCGGAAAACGCGTCCGTTTTCACGAGAACCTCCGTGCAGCAGGGCGCGAACCGGCAAAGGAGGTGTTGTCACTGGAAACCCGTGCAGCAACAGCGGGCGAGGCGCGGGCACTGGACGTAGATGATGGGGCACTCGTCCTTGCCTATCGCGGTCTGTCAAAGGCCGATGGCCTCCCCATCGCATTGGCCGAAGGACTCTATCCGCTCACACGGCTGCCAGGTTTCGAATTTGCTGTTGCAAATGCCAAAGGCATCACAGCCGCATTGGCCGAAATCGGTGTTTCCGACTACACACGCAAATCGACCCGGGTGACGGCAACATTGGCCACAGCGATCCAAGCGCTGCACCTGCAGATCAATGAGGGTGCCGCCCTAATTCGCACATCAAGCATCAGCGTGGATCAGCGGGGCTGCCCGATCGAGCTGGGACGGACGTGGTTCGCTGGCGATCGGGTCAATCTGACACTGGAAGGCTAGGCTTCATATTTGTCGAGGAAAGCTTCGGCACTCAGTCGTCTGAAATCAGTCAAACGTTGCCGTAGCACATCATGGGGCCAGTCCCACCACGCCAGTTCAATCAGCCTCGCCGCGATGTTGTCAGGCTGACGCAGGCGCATGACCTTTGCAGGGGTCCCAGCGACAATCGTGTAAGGGGCAACATCTTTTGTCACCAAAGCGCCCGCTGCCACCACAGCCCCGTGGCCAAGGGTCACCTCCGGCTTGATCATGGCACCGGCACCGATCCAAGTGTCAGCACCAATTGTTGCCCGCCGAGAGCGGCGGTGTGCAAAGAAGTCGGTGTCATTTTCGGCGTCGTCCCAATAGTCTGCCGATCTGTATAGAAAATGATGGCAGGCGGCGGTCTGAAGCGGGTGATCGGTCGCACCGATCCGCGTGAATGCGGCGATATTTGCAAACTTGCCAATCGTGGCGTTCGCAATATCGGCGTAGCGGTCGCAATAGGCGTAATCCTCGAAGGTGCTGTTTGCGATCCGGCTCCCTGCTCCGACCTCTGTGTAGGCCCCAAAGTCGCTTTGCGTGATGGTGCACCCGTCGTGGATAAAGGGCGCATCAGCTTTCAGGCGTGCCATATTAGTCTTTCCGCCCGATCAGGCGCCCGCGCAGCCAGCCTGAGAAACTGTCCATCAACATCACCATGATCACGATCAGCGTGATGTAATAGGCGACCTCTTCCCAGTCTTTCTGCGTTTGGATTGCTTGCGTCAGCATCAGACCAATCCCACCGCCTGTGATGGCGCCAATAATCGTGGCTGACCGCGTATTGGACTCAAGGAAGTAAAGGATCTGTGCCAGCAAGACAGGCGCGACCTGTGGGATCACACCGAAGCGATAGCGCTGCAAAGGTTTCGCACCGGTCGACGTCACACCATCGATTTGCTTTTGATCGACGTTTTCAAGCGCTTCAGAGAAGGTCTTTCCGAAGGTCCCGGTATCGGTGACCAAGATTGCGAGCGCTCCGGTCATCGGACCAGGACCGAATGCACGGGCCAAGACAACTGTCCAGATGAGCGCATCCACACCGCGGACAAAGTCGAACAGACGGCGCGTCGCCGCGCGAATGATCATGATCGGTGTGAACCGCTTGGCTGCCAGAAAAGCGAGCGGCAGGGCCACCATCGCTGCACCAAATGTGCCCAGGAACGCCATGAGGATTGTCTCACCAATCGCCCAGGCAACATCATTGTGGCGCCACATGGGGTTGTTCCAGAAATCACTGACCGCACCCGAAATATTGCCACGGCTTGGGTCAATCTGCGGCCCAAACAGGATCTGGCCCAGTCCGACACCATGATAGGGGCTGTCAAAGGTGAACCAGAACAATTCCCACCCCGGGAAGTAGTTGAACGCTTCGGTTTTGGATCCTGTGATCGTAATGCGCCCCTCAGGGGTCTTGATCGCAACGCGGCGGTCAGAGGCGTTTATCCAATCGGGGACGTCATCTCCAAGATTGGTGGTCACCTGCCGACCCGATGCCTGTGCGGTAATCATCCCAAACCCCGGGATATCAACTTCGGTGCGGTTGTCGGGCAGCAGGCGCACAATGGTGTCGCCACCCAAATCGACAACAACAATGTCATCGCCGCTCACCCAGTCTGGCCGTTCGCCCTCAGGATATGCGCCTTTGCGCTCCCCTTCGACAGCGTATGATACTTCGCCGGTGCGGTTGCTGCGGGTCACGTGCACCTTGTGTGACCAGCTGTCTGAGGCCAGCGTGACAGCATTGTCCCAGCTTGCCCGCTCGATCAGCCCAGAGACGTTGAAGGCAAAGAAGATGTAAATGAAATAGGCGAATATCACGCTCGGCACAGCAAAGGTGCCGATACGTTTACGCAAAAAGCGGCGATCCGCCTCAGCCTTGTAGATGGAAAGATCTGCGGTGTTCATTGTCCAGTCCCCTCCGTCAAGCGGTTGCGATACCGGCTGGACAGCTGATCAAAGATGACGATTGTCGAGAAAAGCAAAATGAAGATCGCGGCGGCTTCATCGAACCGACCCGGACCCCAGGCCATCGCGTTGCGCAGGTCGTAGCCGATACCGCCAGCGCCGACAAAACCCAAGATAGCGGATGCGCGGATGTTGATCTCGAACCGCAGTAGCGCATAGCTCAGGTAGTTCGGCGCCACTTGCGGCAGGACCCCGAGCAGCATTGTCTGCCACCAGTTCGCACCAGTTGACTGCAACCCTTCGACCGGCTTCAGGTCAGCGTTTTCGGCCACCTCGGAAAACATCTTGCCCAATGCCCCTGCGGTGTGAAGCGCGATGGCAATCATCGCAGGAACCGGACCGCCCCCGAGAACGAAAATCAGCATCAGCGCGATCACGATTTCAGGGAATGCGCGCAAAAAATCCATCGTGCGACGGAAAACCGGAATGAGGCGTGGCCAGTGCGCCAAGCCACGCGTTGCGGAAAATGACATCACAAGTGCCGCAAATGCGCCGATCAGTGTTGAGACAGCGGCGATATTGATCGTCTCGATCAATGAGGGGAGATACTCCCACAACAGCGCTGGCAGGTCGGCACGTTTCTCCCAGGCTTCGGAAAGCACGTCAGCCGGGTAGTCGCCAATCTGGTGCAGCCCCTCCCAGAAACCACCGGCATTGCGGTCATCTGCGACGTTGAACCCTGTGACCATCAAGAGCACAAAGATCAGCAGGGTCAGTCCGCCGTAAAGGCGGCGGCGCTGAACGAGCGCGATATAGTTGTCCCGAATGCTGGCGGTCTGCAAACCGGCAGCAAGATGCGCGTCTGTCATGACACCCCCGATATCAAGCAAACCGGCGGCCAAAGAGGGCCGCCGGTCATCACTCTTGTAAGGTTTAGTTGCCGATCACAGCCTGACGGGCCGCAATGACGGACTCGTAGGTGGAGTGTTCAACCGGGATGAAGCCAAGCGTTTCACCAGCAGCAACACCGTATGCGCAGTCCTGATCAACTTCATATAGGTTGTCGACAAGATCAGTCATCGTCGCTTTGACGTCCATCGGCAATGCCTGACGCAGAACCACTGGACCTTCCGGGATGACCTTTGATTTCCAGATCTGAACCAGCTCGTTCATGTCGACCAAGCCAGCATCAACAGCACGGCGCAGCGCACCAGAGTTATAGCCATCTTCCCAGTTGCCTTGGGCGTCGGCCCACGTCACGCCGCCGTCGATGTCACCATTGAAGACAGCAACGATTGTCTGCTCGTGACCACCGGTGAAGGTGACTTCGCCAAAGTAGTCGCCAGACTCCATTGTCGCACCGGTTGCCATCGGGATTTCAATGGATGGGATCAGGTAGCCCGATGTCGAGTTCGGGTCGCCAAAGCCAAACACTTTACCTTCCATGTCTTCCAGCGATGCAATGCCGCTGTCCACACGGGCAAAACCGATAGAGTGATAGCCGATAGAACCATCCATGTTCTGCTTGACCAGCACTGGCTCAACCGCTTCTGGGTCCTGCAGGTAGGTGGCCGCGTATGATGAAGCACCCAACCAAGCCATGTCGATGGTGCCGCCCAGCAAGCCTTGGATCACACCGTTATAGTCGGCGGGGGCAAAAAGCTTGACTTCTACGCCCAGCGCGTCGGACGCATAGTCCTGCAAGCAGCTATAGTTGTTCAACCGGTCTTGGGCATTTTCACCACCCAGAATGCCGATCCGGAATTCCGTGATTGCGGCTTCTTGGGCCGTGGCAACAGTGGATAACGCAGTCGAGGCGAGCAGAGCCGTTGCGATGATCTTTTTCATGAGTCTCTCCGTGTCAGGATTGAGGTTGCGAAAAATTAAGCCGTTACGCGGGGGCGAGACGGCTGTGTGAGTGTGTCGAGTTGGGTTGAGGTGGCGCTTTCCGAAAAGTCAGCGCCAGCACCATAGATGTCGCGCGCGACACCAGTGGTAAGTTGATCAGGACGCCCGTCAAAGACGACACGGCCATGGCGCATACCGATAACGCGGTCGCAATAGCGACGGGCGGTATCAAGTGTGTGCAGATTGGCGATAACCATGCGTCCATCCTGCTCGTGAATGTCACGCAGCGATTGCATGACGATCTGTGCATTCATCGGATCAAGCGACGCGATAGGCTCATCTGCCAAGATGATTTCAGGATCTTGCATCAAGGCGCGCGCGATGGCCACGCGTTGTTGTTGGCCGCCGGACAAAGCGTCGGCCCGCTTGGGGGCCTGTTCTGCAATGCCCAGACGGTCAAGAATATCGATAGCTTGGTGGATGTCCTCTTGCGGATACAAATTGAACATCGTGGCCAAGGTGGTGCGGCGGTTCAACGTGCCATGCAACACGTTCGACACTACATCCATGCGCGGCACCAGGTTGAATTGCTGAAAGATCATCGCGCAGCGCGACTGCCAGGCGCGCATGTCTGCGCCCTTTGTCTGTGTAACGACGGTGTCCTTATAACTGATCGCGCCGGACGTTGGTGTTTCCATCCGGTTCATGATCCGCAGCAGGGTCGACTTGCCCGCACCAGATGCCCCGATGATACCGATCATCAGTGGCTCATCAGCTATTATCGAGACGTTATCGACTGCCGTTTTTGCGCCAAACGTCTTCGTCAGCTTCTCAATCTTAAGCATCTTGACCCCCAGGTTTCGGGGGGAAGCTAGATTTGAGGCATGACGGTTTCTTTGCAGTCCAGATTCACTTTGATGAAGGATTTGCAACAGAATTGTGAATACTAGACAACTCTGGGCGCTGTTTTGGCATGGCCTTTCAATCCCTGTGTTGCGGGATCTGTCATGAAACTGTTACAAAATCAGCTAAGGCAGACAGGACCAAAGCAATGCGTGCAATCTCAGTAGTCACAATGATCGTTTTGGCAGCACCCCAGATAACATCCGCACAGCTGAGCGACCTTGTTTGCGATGACTCCGCCCGCATGGAAGAGCAATTGACCTCAGTCGTCGGCGCAGAACGACAAGGATGGGGAATGCGGGACCCTGAAGCCTTGCTTGAGATCTGGATTGTCCCCGAAACGGGCGCATGGACAGTCGTTCAGAATTACGCAAACGGAACATCGTGCATCATGGCGATGGGCGCGCATTGGCAGGAACAAATGCAGGAACCTGCATAGACCATGGCCGATGTTGAAATTGTGCCGGCCTTAAGGTAGCCGAAATTGGTCTGCGTAGCCAATTATCTGTTTCAACGAAAGTTTGATCTCTGAAGAGTCCCGCATCAGAACGTCGTACGTCTGTTGCGGTTTCAGTGGAGAACCGTTTGCCGCGATCGCGTTCATTCAAGCAGGTTGCAGAATTGGTCTGTCTGGGCTGGATGCGGGCTTCGGATGCGGTGCAGCAAGTAGGCAAAAAGTAACCTTTGCTACCGTCAAGGACGGGCCCAAACAGGACATCAACCCATCATCGCGATGCCGCAGTGCGGGGATATTGGCAAAGGAACGCAGCATTTTGGGGGTGCCAATGACCGCAATACGAACTTTACTGACCTCGGATTTTCGCCTTCGCTGAGACGCCACTACTTCGTATATGCGGCGATCACCCAATCATAATGCAATTCATGTCGCGGAGGCGGTGATTGCCATAAGGTTTATAAAACCTTTGACCAACTGAGTTTTCGCCTCATCGTGCTAAGGTACTTTCTAAACCCTGCTCAATTGAACGAAAAGCATTCGCAAGAAATCGTTCGTGCTGCGCAACCAAAACTAGGGGCTTCTTTGGCGGGGTCGGCCGAATGTTCTAACTATGAATTTGCGCATGCGCTTTGCGCGGAATTAGGACCCTGCCGCTGCTAATGACGCAGGAGCAATAGTTTCTTGCCGCTCTGCACGTGGCCAACGAACAATCAGCATTGCCTCCCCCGTTATACCGTTTGCCTTCAAAGCCTCATCTAGTTCTGAGATCTGACAGGCCAATGTGATTTGTCCCCGGCGCTGTGCTTTCGCCACAACTTGGACTTCGAGTGATGTATCAGGATGTTTCCTCTTGAGCTGGTTCATAATCTGGGGCGCTGCTCCAACGGCCATATAGAGTGCTACACAGGTTCCCGGTTGAATGGTCTTAATGGGATCAGGCACAGCATAGCCGTCGTGCCGGTGTCCAGTGGTCAGTACTACTGTGTCGATATTGCCCCGATCAGTGAGGCTATGCCCCACAGTTGCCGCCGCAGCGCACGCGGCTGTGACACCGGGGACGATTTCAAATGGGATATTGTTGGCCCGCAGGGCATCGGTTTCTTCGCTACTGCGTGCGAACACCCCGGGGTCACCACATTTTAAACGCACGACACGCTGTCCGCGTTGCGCAGCGGCAACGATCGTCTGCGTGATCTTTTCTTGTGGCCAACTATGACAACCGGGGGCCTTACCTACGTAAATGCGCTCTGCGTCGCGTCGTGCCAGTTCAAGAATTTCAGGGTCGAGAAGGCGATCATAATAGATCACATCTGCCTCCTGCAGGCGCTGCACCCCGCGCAAGGTGATAAGATCCTTGGCACCGGGACCCGCGCCAACCAGACTAACGCTGCCACCGTTTTGGGCCCCGAATTCGCCTGTCTCGATGGCCGTCTTGATGAGCTTGGCCGCATCTCGCTCAGCCCCGCTGGCGAAGACTTGCCGCGGGCTGTCGTTGAAGACCCAGCGCCACAGATCCCGCCGCTTGCGCGGGCCAAGTCGCGCCGCAGCCGCACCGCGCAGACGACCGGCAAGGGCTGCAAGCTCGCCGAGGCGTGGTTCAAGCGTTTCTTCGAGTTTGGTTTTGATCTGACGGGCCAGAACAGGCGCAGTTCCTTCGGTGCCGATCGCTACGACAACCGGATCACGATCGACGATGGACGGAGTGATCGCATCGCACAAATCCGGTTGGTCCACGACATTGACTGTGGCGCCTGCATCTTTGGCCAAAGCGTGCAGCGCCATGTCGATCCCCGGACACCCCGTCGCAATGAACACCAGCGCTGTATCTGCAAAACTTGAGGGTGTTATAGGTCCTGTCTGGTGGCAAACGCGGCCTTCTGCGGCAAGCCCCAGAAGTTCAGGTTCAAGTGTGGGCGCCCAGACTTCGACAGTGGCTTGGGTCTTAAGGATCAGTCGCGCCTTTTGTGCGGCTTGCTCGCCACCGCCTGCGATCACGACGCGGCGACCAGCCATCGTTAAGAACATCGGGAAGGTTTTCATGCGGACAGGCTTTCATGTTGGTGGCGGTCGTTCCAAAGAGTCTGGGCCATGCGATAGGCTGCCTGAAACGACGGGGCTGCCTTTAGGGTCCAAAGCGCCAGTGCGGCTGTTCCGGTCACAGTGGCAATCGCGAACTGGTCCTGTATCTGGCCTAGCCAAAGCGCGCGCAGATTGACCGTTTTCCCGCTTTCATGAAGGCGGCGGGTGTCTTGCAGAATAGAAGACGCTCTTTCTTCGATGTGTGCTCCGTCCCGCAACCCAAATAGGCTGATGTCTTTGGATGGGTGGCGTTCAAATTCCCCACCACCACCCTTAATAATGCTCAGGTCGCGCTGCCCCAAGAGCGCTGCTGCTTGCGCTTGCAAGCTGCGGTAAGACGGATGGAAGACGCCTTGGACAGATGCCGGGGCCCCGGCGGGATTCCACATCCGCAAGACCGTATTGAAACAGGATCGCAACCCAAAGGTATCGCGCAAGTTCAAGATCGCAAAAGCCGCAGGGCTGAGCGTTTCAAGTCGGGTGTAGGTGACATTCGGGCCTGCCAGATCGATTGCGTCGCGCACAGATGCTGTCGCGGATTGATGCGTGTTCCAGCCATGCATGGAAACCTTGTAGCCCGCCTGCCCAACCAACCGCGCGGATAGCAAGAAAAGCGGCGCACCACGGCTACGGCCAGCGGCATATGACGGCCAATCAAGATCGGCTTTGGGAAGGCTTCCGCGCACATGCGCGCGGAGCGCGGCTGTAAAGCCTGCTATTTCTTCGGGTGTCTCGCCGCGCAAGCGCATGACCATCAGAAGGGCCCCGACAGCTTCCGGTTCTCCGTCACCCTGCAAGATCAGCGTCATAGCCTCTTGCGCCTCGGCCATTGTCAGTGCACGTGCGCGCCCTTTGCCGCGTGCAACGATCTGGACAAAAGAGGACAGGCTCATTCCGCGGCCATCGGGAGCGATGCCTCTGCCAAAAGCGCCTTGAGTTCCGGTTTGCACGAGCCGCAATTTGTGCCTGCGCAAGTCGCTTCACCCAAGGCGCTGACGCTGCGCGCACCATTTGCTGCGGCCTCAAGCAAGGTGTTGCGTCCTACATTGAAACACGCACAAATCATGGCCCCTGTGTCGGGCTGACCTGCAAGGCCACGACCTGCCAGTGCCGCAAGGGGGGGAATGTCTGTTCCGATCAATGCGATAGTCTCAGAACGTGAAAGTACGACCGGCGTAGGTCCGGCAAAAAACAGAGCCGTTATGGTGCCATTTTCGGTTATGGCAATCCGCACCAAACCCGTCGTTGAATCGGTTTGTGTCGATACTTCACCCGTCATTTGACCAGACAGAGCCCGCGCTTCGGCCTCCCAATCATCAGGGCGACGACTGCCTGCCAACTCTGCCTGCCAACCGGTTTGCGTCCGCGCGATCGCAGCATATGGTGTTTGCGGCGCAGGTTGCGTGCTTGTGGCAAGAAAACCGAACCATTTCGGCGTGTAGACTTCGACTGTGACGGCGCCGGACTTGAGTGCGGGTTGCCCCGAAAACGGGTCGGTGAGCGGTGCAGTGACGCTGTTGATCATCCCTTGCGTGGTGCGTTGGCGGGTCCAGTGCATTGGCGCGAAGAGCTGCCCCAGTGCGACGCGCGGTGTGATCAACGCACGCAGGATCGCGCGGCCATAGATGCTTTCTACTGCGATCAGGTCCCCTGGTTTTGCGCCGAGTTCGGTCGCGTCTGCCGGATTGATTTCCACGTAAGGCTCGGCCAGATGCGGCCCAAGGCGTGGCGATTTGCCGGTGCGGGTCATCGTGTGCCATTGGTCGCGATTGCGCCCGGTATTCAGCGCAAAACGTGGTTTGGTCAGAGCTGGCGCCCGAACAGGGATCATCCGAGCTTTGCCATCGGGATGATAGAACCGGCCATCTGCGAAGAAGCGTGTGTCGTCTTGCGGCCACTGTGTCGGGACCATCTTTGCGTAGTCGGCATCCGCAAAAATGCTCAGATCCAAATCTCGCGGAAACTTTGCGACAGCAGCGTCCAGTCTCACGTATTCTGCAAAAACATCAGCAGGCTCTTGATAGGCAAACGCCGAACCGAACCCCATGCGCGTGGCGACATCGCTGATAATCTCCCAGTCCGGACGCGCACTGCCTGGTGCCGTCAGAAAGGCGCGTTGACGTGAGACGCGGCGTTCGGAATTAGTGACCGTCCCGTCCTTTTCGCCCCAGCCAGTCGCAGGCAAAAGCACATGAGCGAGATCATTGGTGTCGGTGCGTTCCATGATGTCCGAGGTGACGACAAAGGGCACCTCGGCAATCGCTGCGGCTACACCGTCAGCGTCGGGAAGGGACACCGCTGGGTTCGTGGACATGATCCAGAGCGCCTTGATCTTGCCGTCTGAACAGGCCTTGAAGAGATCGACAGCCTTAAGGCCCGGCATTGTGCAGATCGTCGGACTTTCCCAGAAATCTTGCACTGCTTGGCGGTGGTCTGCGTTGCCAAGCTCAAGATGGTTGGCAAGCATATTGGCAAGTCCGCCAACCTCGCGTCCGCCCATGGCGTTGGGTTGGCCGGTGACGGAAAACGGACCCATACCAGGTTTCCCGATCCGCCCAGTGGCAAGATGGCAATTGAGGATGGCGTTAACCTTGTCTGTCCCACAGGCGGATTGGTTGACCCCTTGCGAATAGACTGTGACCACTTTTGGGGTGGTCGTCCAAAGGCTGTAGAAGGTGGTCAGTTCTTGCGCGGTCAGCCCGCTTTGTGCAGGTGACGTGGCCCGGGCTGCCTCAATCGCGTCTGCCATCCCGTTCACATATTTGGCTATGTACGCGCGATCCACCGCTCCCGTTTCGGCCAGATGGGCAAGCAAGCCATTGAAAAGTGCAATATCTCCATCAGGCGCGATTTGCAGATGCAAGTCCGCTAAGTCAGTCGTCGCGGTCCGCCGTGGATCGACATTGATGATCCGCATATGCGGGCGGGCCTCTTTCGCTGCCGCAATCCGCTGATAAAGCACAGGGTGACACCAAGCGAGATTGGAGCCCACCAAAACAATCAGATCGGCCTCTTCCAGATCTGTGTAGGTGCCAGGGACCGTGTCGGTGCCAAAGGCACGCTTATGACCCGCAACCGAAGAGGCCATGCAAAGACGCGAGTTCGTGTCGATATTTGCCGCTCCGATAAAGCCTTTCATAAGCTTATTGGCGACATAGTAGTCTTCGGTCAGGAGTTGGCCAGAGGCGTAGAAGGCAACGCTCTGGGGCCCATGCTCTTTGATCGTTTCAGTGAATTTGCTTGCCACCAGATCAAGGGCCATTTCCCAGTCGGCCGTGACACCATTGACCTTGGGGTGCAAAAGCCTGCCCTCTAGATCAATGGTTTCGCCCAAGGCGGCGCCTTTGGAACAAAGCCTTCCAAAGTTTGCAGGGTGATCCGGGTCGCCCTGAATTGTGCCGTCAGCATCCGCGAGGACGCCACAACCAACACCGCAATAAGGGCATGTGGTTTTGGTCAGCGTCATGCAGCGACCCGTGCGCGCAGAAAGGACCGATCCAACAGGATACGACCATCTTCGACGCGTGCAGGATAGGTCGCAACGCGCCCTTCATCTGCGCCTTGCGCTTCGCCTGTTTCTAGCGAAATGACCCAGTTGTGCAGCGGACAGGTAACGGCTTTTCCATGCACGATCCCTTCTGCCAGCGGTCCGGCCTTGTGGGGGCAGGCATTGTCCAGCGCAAAGACTTCGTCGTTTGCGGTGCGAAAGACAGCGACGCAACCTTCTGCGGTTTTCACCATCCGCGCGCCACGCTTCGGGATGTCAGTGAGCGGGGCAATATCAATCCAGTCGGTCATTCTGCGGCCTCCAATGTGAGGTTTGCGAGGGGTTGATACCGCTCGGACTTGGTTTTGGCGTGATCGGCCCATGGGTCCTTGCGATAGATGGACTGGCTGAGTTCGAACCGGTCGACCAAGGCGGCTCTCTCGTCGAGATCATCGACGATGCGTTCTTTGATCCAGTCTAGTCCGACCTTGGCCATCCACTTGTAGATGCGATCAAGGTATTTCGCGTTTTCCCGATAAAGCTGTGTTACCGCTTTGATCACATTCATGGCGTCTTCTTCGGTGGGCACCTGAACCAGAAGCTCTGTTTCCTTGACGTCCATACCGGCTGCGCCGCCGATGCTGATCTGATAGCCACTATCGACACAGACGACTCCGATGTCTTTGCACGTCGCTTCGGCGCAATTGCGCGGACACCCCGACACGGCAAGTTTGAGTTTATGTGGCGTCCAAGACCCCCAGAGTTCCTTTTCAAGCTTGATGCCCAAACCGGTACTATCTTGTGTCCCAAAGCGGCAGTGGTCCGTGCCAACGCAGGTTTTGACGGTCCGCAAACCCTTGGAATAGGCATGGCCGGATACCATCCCCGCCGCGTTCAGATCAGCCCAGATGTTCGGCAAGTCTTCACTTTTGACGCCCAGCAGGTCAATCCGTTGGCCGCCTGTGACCTTGACTGTCGGCACCGCGTATTTGTCAGCGGCATCGGCAATCGCGCGCAGTTCATCCGGTGTCGTGATCCCACCCCACATCCGAGGGACGACGCTGAATGTGCCATCCTTCTGAATGTTTGCGTGTTTGCGTTCGTTGATGAAACGGCTTTGCGGGTCGTCTGCGTACTCCAGAGGCCAATCGGCCAGCAGGTAGAAGTTCAGCGCCGGGCGGCAGACGTGACAGCCGCAAGAGGTCTTCCATCCGCATTCTTGCCAGACCGCGGGCATCGAAGTCAGCTTTTGTGACTTAATCATCCGCCGCACATCTTCGTGGGTCATATCGGTGCATTCGCAAACGGACGCTGCTGCTGGAACAACGAAATCATCGCCGAGACTGACGGCCAGAACTTGTTCGACCAACCCGGTGCATGTGCCGCACGAGCCTGAGGCTTTGGTGATTGATCGTACGGCGCCCAGATCAGTGGCACCCGCAGCGATCGCGTCTTCGATTTGTCCTTTGCAGATTCCGTTGCAGCCACAGATCTCCGCGTCACGCGATAAGGCTGCAACAGCTGCTAAAGGGTCCAGGGGGGTCCCCCCTTGATAGGCGGGACCAAAGATCAGCGTATCGCGCATGTCACTGATGTCGGTTTTGTCGCGGATCAGTCCAAAGAACCAATTGCTGTCCGCAGTGTCTCCATACATCACGGCCCCCACAACAACGTTGTTTTCCAGCACGAGGCGGCGGTAAACACCACGCGCAGGATCGCGGAACACGATGTCTTCGCGGCCATCACCGTCAGCAAAATCACCTGCGCTGAACAGGTCGCAACCCGTGACCTTGAGCTTGGTTGAAAGCTCTTTCTGGATAAATTTTGCGTCCTCATGCAGCAGTGTCTGCGCAGCCACTTTTGCTTGGTCGTAAAGCGGGGCGACAAGCCCGAAGATCGTGCCGTCGTGTTCCACGCATTCGCCGACGGCCAAGATGTTTTCATCTGATGTAACCATTTGATCGTCAACGTGGATACCTTTGCCCACGGCCAAGCCCGCCTCTTGCGCCAGCGCAGTATTCGGCCTGATGCCGACTGCCATGACAAGCAAATCACAAGGCAGTTCGGTACCGTCATCGAGCCGCAATGCGCGGACTTTCCCGTCTTCGCCAAGGATTTCCTGCGAGTTGGCCGAGCACTTTACAGTGATCCCTTTGTCAGTGAGTGCGCGACGCAAAAGATAGCCTGCCGCCTCGTCCAACTGTCGTTCCATCAGATGGCCCATGATATGGACGACCGTAACATCGACGCCGCGGGCCGCCATGCCGGCCGCTGCTTCAAGGCCCAGCAATCCACCCCCAATCACAACGCATTTGTGGTCGGGGCCAAGACCCATCATCCGCTGGGTATCTTCGAGATCACGATAAGCGATCACGCCCTCAAGATCATGCCCCGGCAGCGGGATCATGAAAGGATTGGACCCTGTTCCGAAGATCAGCTTGTCATAGGCCAGGACATCACCGTTGGCGGCCGTCACCGTTTTTGCAGCACGGTCAATGCTGGTCACGCGCTCACCAAAGCGGCAGGTAACCCCATTGGCCTCGTACCATTCTGCGTCATGGGTGATGATTTCGTCATAAGTCTTGTCGCCCGACAAGACGGGGGACAGCATGATCCGGTTATAGTTGCCGCGCGGTTCTGCATTGAACAGTGTGACATCCACATCCGCGCTAGCATCGAAAAGATGCTCCAGCATACGCCCTGTGGCCATGCCTGCGCCGATGACGATGATTTTTTCTGTCATGATGTTTACTCCGCTGCCATGGCTTTGGGTTTTGGTTTGGGCTTGGCGCCGTGCTCGTATTCTTCAAGAAAATCGAGGACTTCTTGGCGGTAAGCGTAGTAATCGGGGTGCTCGAGCAACGCTTTTCGGGTGCGCGGGCGCGGCAGATTCACATCTGTGATTTTGCCGATGGTTGCCTGCGGTCCGTTGGTCATCATGACCACGCGGTCGGCGAGAAGGATCGCTTCGTCGACATCGTGGGTGACGCAGATTGCTGTCACTTTTGTGCGTGACCAGACTTCCATCAGGACCTCTTGCAGTTCCCAGCGGGTCAAGCTGTCGAGCATGCCGAAAGGTTCATCAAGCAGCAGGAGTTTGGGCGATAATGCAAAGGCCCGGGCAATGCCGACGCGTTGCTTCATCCCATTGGAAAGGCTTGCCGCACCCTTATCCATACTGTCGGCAAGACCCACACGTTCGAGGTAGTACTCGACGACATCTTGCCGCTCGGCCTGCGACGCCTTGGGGTAGACCTTGTCCACCCCGATGGCGACGTTTTCCTTGGCGGTCAGCCACGGAAACAGGTTCGGAGACTGGAACACCACTGCCCGTTCTGGATCGGCGCCTTCAACGTTCCAGCCATCCAGTTTGATCGCGCCTTTCGATATCGGGTTCAGACCAGCGGCCATTGTCAGCACGGTGGACTTGCCGCAACCCGAATGGCCGATCAGCGAGATGAATTCACCCTTGTTGACCTTGAGATCAAAGTTCTCAACGACCGTGAGTGGTCCTTTGGGCGTGGGATAAACCTTGTCGAGTTGCGAGAAATTCAGGAATTTGTCTTCCAGTGCGCTTTCCTGCGCTTTGGCGACTGCGGCTGGCACGCCGTGGATGGGTGTGACATTCGGAAGTACACGGGTGCCTTCGACTTTGGCTGCAATCCCGACGTCCATCAGATAGTTGGTCACTTGGCTGCGCAGCAGTTTGAAAGTCGCATCGTTGTTCATCGCGACCCGATCGCGTGGCCGGGGGATGTCCACTTTGAATTCATCGCCCAGGGTCCCTTCAGGGGTCAGTGCGATAATGCGGTCCGCCAGAATAATGGCCTCGTCCACGTCATTAGTGATCAGAACACAGGTCTTTTTGTCCTCGTCCCAGATCGCCTCGATCTCATCGGCAAGATTGGCCCGGGTCAGCGCGTCGAGTGCTGACAATGGTTCGTCCAGCAATAGCATCTCGGGGTCCATCGCAAGGGCGCGGGCCACGTTCACGCGCTGGCGCATGCCACCTGATAGTTCTGCCGGCCTGCGTGTCGCCGCATGGCTGAGGCCAACCATGCTGACAAAGTGATCAACCTTTGCGGCGCGGTCAGCCTTTGAAAGCTCGGGAAACATCGTATCAACGGCCAACGCTACGTTGCCGTTCACGGTCAGCCAAGGCATCAGCGAATAGCTTTGAAAGATGACACCCCGTTCGCGACCAGGTTCTGTGATTGGTGCGTTTTTGTATGTGACTGTCCCTATCGTAGGCTGTTCAAGCCCCGCCATGAGATTTATCAGTGTCGTCTTGCCAGTGCCCGAGAAGCCAAGGATCACGACGAACTCACCCTCTGCCACGTCAAGGTTGATGTCCTTGAGAACTGGCGTTTCGCCGTAGCTCTTGGAGACACAATTGAATTGCAGGATTCCCATATCGATCACCGGTTATTCGAGAAAGTGAACATGGACTGCAAAGCGTACATCACCCGGTCGAGCAGGAACCCGATGATGCCGATCGTGAACACAGCAACCATGATCCGGGCAAGAGACTGGCTCGACCCGTTCTGGAACTCATCCCAAACGAATTTGCCAAGACCGGGGTTCTGGGCCAGCATTTCTGCTGCGATCAGCACCATCCAGCCGACACCGAGCGAAAGGCGCAAACCTGTAAAGATCAGGGGCAGGGCGGAGGGCAGGACGAGCTTCTGAATTTTGGTGTAGGTGTTCATTTTGAGTACGCGACTGACGCTGACAAGGTCTTTGTCGATGCTGCTAACGCCAAGGGCAGTGTTGATTAGTGTCGGCCAAAGCGAGCAAAGCGTGACTGTGATGGCGGAGATCAGGAACGATTTTGAGAACATACCGTCGTTGGTGGTGTAAACAGCCGAGACAATCATGGTGACGATCGGCAGCCAGGCCAGCGGTGATACCGGTTTGAAGATCTGGATAAGCGGGTTCAACGCTGCATTCGCGGTCACTGACAGCCCAGCGGCGATGCCCAAGGGGATGGCAACGATTGATGCGATCAGGAATCCGAAGAACACGGTCTTAATCGACGTCCATATCTGATCGTAGTAGGTCGGTTTGCCGGTATAGACCCGCTCGCGCACACGATCCTCACGACCGGCTGCAATGAGCTCGGCATTGCGGGCATCCTGACGCTCATAAAAGGCTTGCGCGCGCTCTTCTTCACGTATCGCATCCTGACGCAGCTCTCCGACCTGTTCCCAAACCTGCGCAGGTCCGGGCACCGCGCCAAGCGACGTCTGCACTTGCGGAGCAAGCGTGGCCCAAAGCATCAGGAACACTGCGATTGAAAGCAGCGGAACACCGAGCAATCGCCAGATTTCGCCGGCCTGAGCACGGGGGTTATCGCCTGCGGCGGCCTTCAGGATAGGCGTGAGCCATGACAAGCCCAGCACGCGAAACCATGCATCGGCCTTGTTGATGCGGGCAAAGCGGCGCGCGCGGCGGGCCTCATGGTCGAGTAATTCAGGATCAATCGCGGTCATGTCATATGTCCAAATGCTGCTAGAGAGGGTGGTAGATCAGGTGGATGAACCCATCTTGCTGATCTGCAAGATGGGTCCGGCTGCCTAGCCTTGGATTTCGCTGTCGACGACCGTTTGCCCGGACTTCAGTCCGATAGGCAGACTGTCGATATAGGCGTTTGGCGTGCGACCGTCGTAGCCGATGCCGTCAATGATATCGCCAGCCGGTGTTGCTGCCTTGAAGCCGTCGCTGTCCCATGGGAAGTCTGCCTCTTCTGCCATACCGTCGTCGACGAGCAGGCGGGCGGCCTCCAGGTAGATGTCGGGACGATAGACTTCTGCCGCCGTCTCGAAATACCACTCATCCGACATGGTTTCCGGGATCTGTCCCCAGCGACGCATCTGCGTCAGATACCAGATCGCATCCGAATAGAACGGGTAGGTCGCATTGTAGCGGAAGAAAACGTTGAAGTCGGGGGCGGGCCGCACGTCGCCTTTTTCAAACTCGAAAAAGCCAGTCATCGAGTTTGCGATCACATCGTAGTCTGCGCCCACGTATTCGGGCCGTGACAACATCTCAACGGCTTCGGGGCGGTTTTCGTTATCGTTCGCATCAAGCCACATGGCTGCACGGATCAACGCCTTGGTCAACGCAAGCGTGGTGTTGGGGTTTTCTTCGGCAAATTCAGCAGTGATCCCGAACACCTTTTCGGGGTTGTTCTTCCACATGTCATAGTCAGTGATCACCGGCACACCGATGCCTTTGAATACGGCCTGTTGGTTCCAGGGTTCACCTACGGCGTAGCCATAGATCGTGCCTGCTTCCATTGTGGCGGGCATCTGGGGTGGTGGGGTCACCGACAACAGGACATCTGCGCCAATTTGGCCAGAGATATCTTGTGGACTGTAGTATCCGGGCTCCAGCCCGCCAGCGGCCAGCCAATAGCGGATTTCATAGTTGTGCGTGGAAACAGGGAAAACCATCCCCATATTGAAGGGCTCACCGCGGTCCTGATAATCCTCGACCACAGGGGCCAGCGCACTTGCACTGATCGGGTGCTGTGGGCGGCCGTCATCCATCAATGGGACATTCGGTTTCATCTCTTCCCAAATTTCGTTTGATACGGTGATGGCATTGCCGTTCAGGTCCATTGAGAAGGGCGTGATGATATGTGCTTCGGTGCCATAGCCGATGGTCGCGGCAAGTGGTTGACCTGCCAGCATGTGCGCGCCGTCCAGCTGCCCGCTGATGACACCATCAAGAAGAACTTTCCAATTTGCCTGTGCTTCAAGCGTGACGAAAAGGCCTTCATCCTCGAAGTATCCAAGCTCGTAGGCAACAGCCAGTGGGGCCATGTCAGTCAATTTAATGAAGCCGAGTGTCAGATCTTCTTTTTCGAGTTCCAGAAACTCAGCAGAGGCCGCCGTCGCAATCAGGCTTGAGGTGGCGCATAGTATTCCAAGCATTTTGTTCATCAGTCGTTCCTTTCTGGGCCCTGGCATGGGGCAAAAACAAAGAAGCCGCGCGCAACGTTCACGGGGAAGGAGTTCCGTGATCGGTACGAGCGGCTTTGCTCTTGAGGTTTGCGCGTCCTACATAGGAAAGCGCGAATTGGCGGGCATCGTTGCCCCTTGAGGCTAGTCTGTGCCGTGGCCTCTGAAGGACACAATGATTTTTCTGCACCGCCGCATGGAATTATGCGGCGATGCAGAAAGTGCACAATTATTCATCATGTATTTCAGTGAAATCGAAGACTTTGCCATCAAAGAAGGCATCAGGTGCCAGAATCATGTCGCCGCGTGATGATGCAACGGCGGCTTCATAGCGGAGCGCGCCCTCCTGTTTTTCCGACGCACCCGGCATGTCGGCGCCGACATCCATAAGGTTCTGTCTGTAAAGATCGGTCCGAAAACAAGCCTTGGCCTTTTGCACCCCGTCGGGGTCTGCGCCCAGGTGGCTTGCAATCCACGCCGCCTGACTCCGCCACGGAAAGCTGGCCGCATGTTTATGGAATTGCAGAAACCTGGAAACCGAAACGGGATGACTGTCCTTTTTAGTGATCAGTTGACCAGTCAGTGCGCCGTCAATCAGTTCAGGTGACATGCTGAGATGTTCGCTGCGCGCAAGGATTTCGATTGCCAATGGTTTATTGCGGCCAACATCGAGCCATGCCGATGCCTGATAGACGGCTCGCATCAGCCGTCGCGCGGTCTGCGGGTTCTCTGACAACCAATCGTGACGCGCAGCCAACACTTTTTCAGGCGCATAGGCCCAGACATCGCGCCCAGCCATCACCAGTTCGCCAGCGTCCCGCTGCACCGCAACACTCCCCCACGGCTCTCCCACCCAGAACGCATCAACAAAACCATCCGCCACGGCGTCGGCCATGCGGGGTGGCGGGACCGTGACCTTTTCAATTGCAAGGTCGGGGGCGACGCTTGACCAGTAAGACAAGAGTAGCTGGTGCATGGAATAGTGAAACGGAACGCCGACGCGCAGGAGTTTGCCTTTGCGCGCTGCAAGCCGGTCCAGCAAACCCGTGGCATCACCAAAGGTGACTGGCCCAATTTCTGAAGAAAGCGCCTTGGCCAGGCCAAAGACCGTCCCATTGACAGACAATACCATCAGACTGTCAACTTTCGCCGGCAATCCCCCAAGGCCAATCGACATGGCGATGGGCATAGGTGAGAGCATCTGCGCCGCCTCAAGATGGCCCAAGGCCAGCATGTCGCGCAAAGCAGACCACGAGGGCTGGCGCACCAGATTGAGCGCAAGTCCTTCTTCAGAGGCAAACCCCAATTCCTTTGCAATGACCAACGGTGCACAGTCGACCAAGGGCACATAGCCGCAGTTCAAAGTTGTTGCGCTCATGACAAGAGATCCGCCGCAGTTACGAGGGCATCGGCAACATCTATGACTTTGCGGTTCTGCCCCATCGCGGTCTTTCGGATCAGATTATAGGCTTCGTCTTCAGAGAGATTGCGTTGACGCATAAGGATGCCCTTAGCGCGATCAATCGTCTTGCGGTCTTCTAGCGCCTGTTTGGCGGCGTCCAGTTCTGACTGCATTTGACGCATCATCCTAAAACGCGCGATAGCCGTTTGCAGAACCGGTTTGATCCTGTCCATTTTGAGCCCGTCAACAACGTAGGCGCTGACCCCAGCCGTCAGCGCCGCTTGCGTCAGATTTTCGTCGGTCTGGTCAACAAATAGCGCCACTGCCCTTTTTGAGGTCTCGGTCGCGTGCGAGATATGCTCCAGCATATCGCGATCCGGATTGCTCAGATCGATGAGAACGATATCTGGTGCAAAGTCTCTGACTGTCCGTTCGAGTGCAGAGATCTGCGCTACAGCCTTTACGTCTGCCCAACCCGCGTCATGCAAAGCGTCGATAATCTCTCGGACACGTTCTGAGTTTGGTTCAACGACAAGAATGCGAAGGTCTTTGTTCATACCGCTGTCCTTCTCTACCAGCCCTGAGAGGTCAACTTAATGATAGGTTACCTTGGAACGCCCCTTACCAATGACGCACATTATTGCAGCGTTCCACGTTCAAATGCCTAGATTTCGCTCCGCTTGAGATGAGCGCGATCGCAACCAGGACGAAAAGCGAGATCACACAATTGGCCCATACCAGCTATTCACCGCATCCCACTTGAAGGGCTGGAAGGTGCTGAACAGGCAGCTTTTGGCGAATGCCTTGAAAGCCAACCTTGTCTCCCACAGCATAGCGGGACGGTTCATGTCAGGCGCAATCTGCCGCCTGTCATAAGTAAACCGCAAAAAAGGGCGCCGCACCTGCGACGCCCTTTTTAACGGATCGGTTTGGGTTTATTCCCAGCCGACCGTGTTGAAGATTTCTTGGGCTTTGCCCACGTTCTTTGCGACCTCTGTCAGATCAACCGCATCGGGGCGGAACAGGCCAAGGGCTGCAACCGATGGGGACAGGCCGACACCGGGTACGGCTGGGTATTCGTCGTTACCGGCGCTGAAGTATTCCTGTGCCTGATCAGAGGCGAGGTACTCCATGAACTTGATCGCGTTGTCGCGGTTTGGTGCATTTGCCGCCACACCACCGCCTGACAGGTTCATGTGCGCACCTTCGGCGTTCTGGGCTGGAAAGACCCAACCGATGTTCGCCATGGCTTCGGCATCCAGACCGTCAACGTCTTTGCGCAATGCGCGTGCAAAATAGTAGGTGTTCGAGATAGAGATATCACATTCACCCGAAACGAGGCCGCGCAGCTGGTCTGTGTCACCACCCTGAGGATCGCGGGCAAAGTTGTTAACGACGCCCTGCGCCCAGTCTGTTGCGGCCTCTTCACCGTAGTTTTCGATGACGGCGGACAGCAATGTCTGGGAGTATACGTTGGTTGAGGACCGGTGGCATACCTGACCTTCGTAAGCAGGATCGGCCAGATCGACGTAGGTCATGGGTGGGTTTGTCACGTCAGTCTTGTCGTAGAAGATGATCCGCGCACGCTGGCTGAAGCCAAACCACTGGTTATCTTCGTCTTGCAAGTTGGCCGGGATGCGTGCTTCGAGGATGTCACTCTCGATGGCTTGCAGAACACCTGCGTTTTTGGCGCGTTCCAGACGCGATGTATCCACAGTCAGCAGGATATCAGCGGGCGAGTTCACGCCTTCGGCTTCCATACGGGCGATCAATTCATCTGCTTTGCCTTCAATACGATTGATCGTAATGCCTGTCATTTCTGTAAAGTCGGAATATAGACGTTCATCAGTATCATAGTGGCGTGAAGAATAGAGGTTCAGTTCACCCTCAGCGACAGCAGAGCTGGCGATCGCAGTGGCGGTCGTGGCGCAGGCGAGCAGCGCAAAAATAGAGGTTTTCATAGGTATCTCCCATTGGCTGAGTGTTTTACTCGGGAATGCATTTACCATGGATTCGGGGAATGTCCAGATACCTGATAAAAATTGTAAGGTTGACATGGCTGACTATTTTACTCAGAAATGCGCCCGACACTTCTAGCCACCTGCGTGACACGCAAAGGAAGCCCGGGGGATGACTTCGACAAGAGGACTCCAACTGATGCGCAAAACCCAGATCGACCGATCCAGTCAGGCAATCGCGCCGACACCAACAATACCAAGCAAGACCGAATTGCTGGAGATTGTTGCGCAAGACACAAGCCGCGGCGGGTTTCAGCTCGAATGGATGCTTGATCGCTGTGCTGACCGCGCAGAGGGCAAACAATGACCTGTCCAGGCCTGAGCCCCAAGAAAGAGCCGGCGGCCAAACCACTTCCTTGTTTCGATGCACGCGACATAGTGGGTAAGGACGGTCAGGCGCATATCGCGCTTGATGACCAGATCTATGTTTTGCGGATCACACGGGCCGGAAAGCTGATCCTGACAAAATGACCGATAGGGCAGCACACCAACCCAAAGGGGCAGCCGCCGTCGGGCGCATAAGTGACTATGATCCGCTGTCCGTCGCTGCGATCACCTATTTGCGGATGTGGTGCGAAAGCCCCGACACGCAACATGCGATGATGGAAGAACTGGTCGATACGCTGGGGGCCGCGCGCGGGCACAGGGCGATCGAAGCCATGTCAGACCTATGCAGTCTTTGCGTCAAACACGGACGCCGCCCGTTTTGTCGTCACGGCCTGCACTGCTCCTGTGTTGGGGCGGATGAAGCCTGCTTTGCCCAACTGGTCAGCGAGGCTGTCGACGGCGACCGCGAAGATGCAATGCTGATTGCAATTCTCATGGTGCGTCCGGATCTGGCTCCGATGGCGGCCAGTCATGCGGCGCGATTTGGCGTGGCATTGCGGCAGATGAGCCTGAAGGTGCCGCGCGCGAGCCCACCACAGTACTCCGGTCGCAGAATGCTCCATTAGCTTGGCAGGGCGAATGGCGGTCGGATGATCAAGTCCCTTTTTCGGGCGTCTTGCCAAAAGCAAACAGGCGCGCTGGATGGCACGCCTGTGAAATTGGGTGACAGATGCCGCAGTTAGGCCAGGTGCGACCGCAGGAACCACGCGAATTTCTCGTGTGTCTGACCGCGTGCGATACACAGGTCTTCGGTCAATGTATCACCGTGTTCCGCTGCCAACTCACCACAGCCCGCAAGCGTTGCGGCGAGAGTTTCCTGAGCAACCTGCATCGCTGCGATCATCTCTTTGTCGGTGGCGTGACCATCATGTTCGGCAACCTTTGAGCGCTTGAGCATGCCGGCAAGCGTCCCTTCGGCATGTGCATCAAGGGCGCGAATGCGCTCGGCCAGATCGTCTTGGGCAGTGAAATGGTCTTCGTAGATTTCTTGGAACAGCGCATGGAGCGGGCCAAAAGCCATGCCTTTGACGTTCCAGTGGAAGTTCTGCGCCAGCATTGTTGTGACGGCGGTCTCAGCGACGGACTGATTAAGCGCCTCCGCGATTGCAGTCTTAGCGTCAGTACTCAGGGCGATTGCTGTCTGTGTCATCACACTCTCTCATCTTTGCAAAAAAGGGGGGGCTGGCTGGCGTCAGGCTGGCTGGCATGACACATAGTTAACCCTCGCAAAGGCGATGACAAGGAGTTTTTAGAATAATTCTAATCCAGACAAAACTGCTCGGAAATACCTTTGATAAGAAAGCTTACATGGCGCTGGTGGATGGGCGAGACCCGAGAACGGATCAGGAATGTGACACTGTCGTAATCCTGCGCCTTTGCGCACATGATCAGGCGGATCAGCCATTGTTCATCAAAGGACAGTGACACTTCGCCGGGCCGATAGAAGACCGCCTTGCGGCCCGTGGCTTCGGTCAGGCAGCGGAAAAGTGCACGGGCATGCGCGTCCTGTGCGGTTGGCTTTGACGTCGAGAGCAGCGCGCATGCATGAAAAAGATCTTCGCGCGCCGCCGACCGACAAGACAAAGCAGTCACCCGAAGGGCGTTCAGAACGCCATGCCATTTCGCAGTGATCTGAAAGGCCGGGCGTTGCTCTTCCCAGATGTGGTTGCGTGCAGTCTGTGTCATGGCGTCGCTTTGTTCGTTGATTGTCAGTGGGTTTCGCGGTCAATCATAGTTCCTGAGTATATTTATAAGGAATTGGTAGAAAAAGGAAAGATCGCTCGTTGAAGAAGGAGACTATTAAATGCTCATTGAGCGACTATTTGGGCTTTTGTTGAAGGCAGGCCGCATCGCCAACGAACATCCGTTCAAAAGACTGAAGCAAGCTGCATCTGTCAGGACATTCACGACCTTGCGCGAATCGGCAGGTCTTCCCCACGCGCCATAGTCCAAAAATCCAAATCTTTCCGATAACTGTTCCACAATTTTCAAAACAAACCGAAAAGTCCTGTCGCGCTTTGATGGGTGGTCTTGCGTTTGCCTGCCCCTCATATTCCAGTCAGAATTTCGCAACAGGATCGATGATGTCCGGCACCTATTTCGCGCCCAAGGGGGGCCATCCGCCCCAAACGCAGCTTTTGACGGATAGGGCGGTATTCACCAACGCCTACGCTTTTATCCCAAAAGGAACGATGCGTGATATCACGACCAGTTTTCTTCCGTTCTGGCAAGATACACGTCTGTGGGTCATCGCCCGCCCCATGACCGGGTTCGCCGAAACGTTTTCCCAATACATCATGGACGTCGCGCCGGGCGGTGGGTCGGACCGTCCCGAAACCGACGCGGGCGTGGAATCTGTCTTGTTTGTTGTTGATGGCGAGATATCCCTGACCGCAGACGGCGAGACTTATATCCTTGGTGAGGGCGGTTTCGCCTATTTGCCACCAAAGGCAGGTTGGGCACTGCACAACCTGTCCGATGAACACGCGCGGTTCCACTGGATCCGCAAGGCCTATCAACCTGTTGAGGGTCTGGATCAGCCTGATGTCGTGATTGCGAATGACAAGGATGTCGCGCCGACGGTCATGCCGGATACGGATGGCAAGTGGGCGACGACCCGCTTCGTTGATCCAGCCGACTTGCGTCATGACATGCACGTCACCATCGTGACCTTTGAACCGGGCGCTGTGATCCCTTTCCTTGAAACGCATGTGATGGAGCACGGGCTTTATGTGCTGGAAGGAAAGGCAGTCTATAACCTCAACAATGACTGGGTTGAGGTGGAGGCCGGCGATTTCATGTGGCTGCGCGCGTTTTGCCCGCAAGCCTGTTACGCGGGCGGCCCGGGCAAGTTCCGATACCTTTTGTACAAGGACGTGAACCGGCATATGCCACTAGGGGCATCAGGGATCGCGTCTGTTTAAGCGACCTGCAAGAAACGCGCGTCTATTGCACATCTGACAGCGGCGAAGGCAAGTCGTGGCAGGTGCGCCCCTGTCCCGGTCAGACTACTTTGAAAATCGACGAGTCATAGCTGGCTACGACTGCCACCGCGCGGGCTGTTCCTCAAACATCGCGCCATATCCGCTATGTGCGATCGCAAAAGACAATAGGCCCCAACTCTAGAGCCGGGGCCTACAATCGTTGTCTCTAGGTTCGCTTACTTGCCGTCATCAGCAGGCAACGCACCCGCACCATGACCGTGCATCCCGCCCGAGACTTCCTCGGTGGATTCTTCGGTCAGCTCTTCCGGCAGCACCAGATTGAGGATGATCGCAAGAAACGCGGCTGGCAGAAGACCCGACGTCATCAGGATACGCGCCGTATCCGGCAATCCTGCAACGGCACCCGGCTCAAGCTGTAGACCCAGACCGATGGACAACGAGATCGCAAAGATCACCATGTTCCGGCGGTTCCAGACGACATCGGACAGCATCGAGATACCGGCAGCAACGACCATGCCGAACATCACAATCACCCCGCCACCAAGGACTTCGATAGGGACAGTGCGGATCACACCACCCACTTTGGGGATCAGGCCGCAGATGATCAGGAAAATTGCACCGCATGTCACGACATGGCGGCTCATGACACCTGTCATCGCGATCAGGCCGACGTTCTGGCTGAAGGATGTGTTTGGAAATCCACCAAAGACACCGGCCAAGGCTGTTCCGAAACCGTCAGCATAAGTCGCGCCTTCGATTTCCTTTTCCGTTGCCTCACGGCCCGCGCCACCTTTGGTCACCCCAGAGACGTCACCGACGGTCTCGATGGCAGAGATAAAGGCCATCAGGCAGAAACCAATCACGGCGGCGGCTGTGATCTCGAAGCCATATTTGAACGGCTGCGGCAGTGCAAAGGCGGCAGAACGCTCCCACGATCCGGTGACAGCGGACCATTCAAGAATGCCAACACCCAAAGCGTAGAAGTAGCCGACGATCAAGCCGATCAGAACGGCAGAGATGGACAGCATGCCGCTTGTGAAAAACTTCAGACCCAGAGTGACAAAGATCACGACCAGAGCCGCGGACCAGTTCAGCAGGCTGCCATACTCGGGGGTCCCGATCGCAGGCACGCCGCCGGCTGCATATTGGATGCCGACCTTGACCAGCGCCAGACCGATCATCGTGACCACAAGTCCCGTCACCAGAGGCGGTAGCGCAAAGCGGATCTTGCCGATGAACAAACCAAGGATGGCGTGGAAGATACCACCGATGATCACGCCGCCAAATAGGGCAGCCAGCCCGTCAACGCCCTTGCCTGCGACCAACGGGATCATGATCGGAATAAAGGCAAAGGATGTGCCTTGCACGATCGGCAGCGCCGCACCAACCGGGCCCAATGTGATCGTTTGCAGCAGCGTTGCCACACCGGCAAACAGCATCGACATCTGGATCAGATAAAGCAGTTCGGGAAAGTCGGGGCTGTTGGACCCAAAGCCGAAACCCGCTGCACCGGCCACAATGATGGCTGGCGTCACATTCGACACGAACATCGCCAGCACGTGCTGAATTCCCAGCGGAATAGCGCGATGAAGCGCAGGTGTATAGTTGGGATCCCGGAGCTGTGCCGGGGTCCCGATTGCGTTATTTGCCATTTTGAGTGCCCCTCCCTTTGGGCATGTTTGGCCGGCCTCACTCTACCGGCGACTGCTTGGTCACCCGACGATTGTGTAGGGTGTTTCAAACCAGTGCTCTTGCAGGTTCGGACCCTCCCCGATCCGGTCTACAACAGCGAAAAGTCCCGGCGCATGCAGTGGGGTCAGCACCCCGTGCCACGTGCCGCGTGCAAAATTGATCCCCTGTCCAGCGGTCGTCAGAAAGGCTTGCGGCTGCCCCGGCGCGCCTTCCACATCGGGTGCCACGACAACAATGAACGGATCAAAACTCATCGGCAGGAACGCCTGACTGCCCTGTGGGTGGCGTTCAACCATATCCAGTTTGATCGGAATGCTGCGCGGTTCGGCTTTGAACAGGCTGATGCCTGCCTTGCCATCCACAATGTCGATCTGTGCGCGATCGTGATAGCGGCCGCAAAGACCCTGATTGATGATCTTGTCTGGCGCTCCCGTGATCTCAAGCACATCCCCAAAAGGCGCAAAGGCTGTTGGGGTCAGCGGGGCAAGTGTCAGTGTGGATCCTTCGGTCATCAGCCCAGCTTTTCGATCAGACGGAGTTCGGCGATACGTTCCACCTGACGGCAGGCTTCGGCAAATTCGGTCGCGCGGTCGTTCCCGATCCGGCGATGGAAGGCGTCAAGAATAGACGCCTTGGTGTGATCCTTCACCGCAATGATGAACGGAAACCCGTGCCGCGCAACATAGTCGGCATTCAGCTTCTGGAAGGTGGCACGCTCTTCGTCTGTTAACAGATCAAGACCGGCACCCGCTTGTTCAGCAGTGCTTTCGGCGGTCAGCTTACCCGCCGCAGCCAGTTTTCCAGCCAGATCAGGGTGTGCCGTCAATACGCCCAGTCGCTGTTCGTCGGTCGCGCTGCGAAAGATCCGGGCCAAGGCGTTGTGGACCCCTTGGGCACAGTCATGCGTCGGGCCTAACTCAAGGGCATGCGCACCCTCGGCAATCCATGGGCTATGTTCAAAGATGCCGCCGAACTCCTGCACAAAAGTCGCGCGATCCATCTCGGAAGGGCATTTTTCGTGGCGGGGTGGGTGTTCCGCTGCCCAATGATCAGCAATTTCTTCGCGGGTCGCGAACCAGACGCCCTCGTGGGATTTCATGTAATCCAGCACACGGCGCAAAGCAGCGGCCCGCCCGGGGCGGCCAATCAAGCGGCAATGCAACCCGATGGAAAGCATCTTAGGCGCGCCGGCCTGACCTTCGGCATAGAGCATGTCAAAGCTATCGCGTAGATAGCTTTCGAACTGATCACCCGTCGTAAATCCTGCCTGAATGGCAAAACGCATGTCGTTGCAGTCCATCGTGTAAGGCACGATCAACTGATCGGTGCCATCAAAGGACATCCAGTAGGGTAGATCATCTGCATAGCTGTCGGCGACATAGGCAAACTGTCCCGTTTGTGCCGCCAGCCGGACTGTATTCATTGAACAGCGGCCGGTGTACCAGCCGCGCGGAGCATCTCCGGTGACTTCGGTGTGCAAGCGGATGGCTTCGGCAATCTGGGTGCGCTCTTCCTCTTCGGACATGTCCTTATGTTCGATCCACTTCAGACCGTGACTGGCGATTTCCCAACCTGCCGCCTTCATTGCGGCAACCTGTTCGGGCGCGCGGGCCAACGCAGTAGCCACGCCATATACGGTCAGCGGTGTATCGCGCAGCAGGCGATGGACCCGCCAGAACCCGGCCCGTGCCCCGTATTCATAGATCGTTTCCATGTTCCAATGGCGCTGGCCCGGCCAAGGAGCGGCCCCTGTGATTTCGGACAGGAATGCCTCTGAGGCAGGATCTCCATGCAGCGTATTGTTCTCGCCACCTTCTTCGTAGTTCAGCACGATTTGCACAGCGATCTTGGCCCCGTTTGGCCAATTGGCTTGTGGCGGGTGAGCACCATATCCAGTCATATTGCGCGGGTAACGTGTCAACTTCGAGATTCCTTTCGCGGTCGTTAAGTCTTCTGTAAACCAATTCAATGGAATTACTTTTCAAATAAATCCGAAAGGACCCTCTTGATAGTCCCACTTTGCTGGGGTGGCTGGCTCTGGCAGAAGGGCTTTAACCAGACAGGAGACACGCCATGAGCGGCTATTTGACAACACATGTATTGGACACGGCCCGTGGATGCCCGGCCGAGGGACTCAAGATCGACCTATATGCAATCACCGGCGAGACACGCAGATTGCTTCGGACATTGGTGACAAACGACGACGGGCGCACCGACGCGCAAATCCTGCCCGCCGAAGACTTCGCCACCGGCACCTATGAGCTCGTGTTTCACGCAGGCGCTTATCTGGATGCGATCGGAACTCCGCCCGAGACACCCCGTTTTCTGGACATCATTCCGATCCGCTTTGGTATGTCAGAAGCATCGCACTATCACGTCCCACTTCTGCTTTCGCCATTTGGATATAGCACCTATCGCGGCAGCTAGGCCGTCGCAGACTATCAGAGTCAGTCAGGTGATGTTTGCCCAATCACGGACAACCGGACTGAGCCGCGCAATGATGAACTCCATAAACAGCCGCGACTTTGGGTCCTGGCCGCGCCGATGGGTAAAAAGGCATGCCATCTGGATCGGCTCTGGGGGTGTGGCTGTGGCAACTGGAACAAGCCGCCCCGATTTCAGGTGATCGGCGACTTCGAAGATCGGTTTCAAGGCAATCCCCTGACCGCTTAATGCCCAGTCGGTCAGGACATCACCATCGTCTGACTCATACCGTCCCTTAACGCGGAACCGCTTGGGCCCGTCGGGCGTCGTCAGGCGCCACTGAAACTCTGTAGCGCCCGGATAGCGCAGATTCAGACATTCATGCCCGTCTGCAATCAGCGCGTCGCCGTTGGCCGGATTCCCGTGGCTGCGGATATAGTCGGGCGATGCGCAAAGAATACGCTGCACGTCCGCGATTTTGCGTATGCGCAAATTGCTGTCTTCTGGTTGACCCAGAAAGAACGCAAGATCGAGACCTTCGGTGGTCAAATCAACCTTCCTGTCCGTCAGTCGCAGCCGAATACTGATTTCAGGGTAGGCAGCAAGGAAATCAGGTACATGAGGCGCGATCAATCTGCGCCCAACCCCTAAAGGCGCAGCCACATAGAGCGATCCCTTCGGGTTGTCCGTCATATCAACAATCTGGGTCTCTGCATTCACAACAGCTTCAAGCACCTCGCAGGCACCCCCATAAAAGGCCCTGCCTTGTTCCGTCGCGGTCAGACTGCGCGTCGTGCGTTGAAACAGGCGGACGCCCAAATGCTGTTCAAGCTGGGAAATGCGGGCAGAGGTCACCGCCGCCGAAATGCGCATGTCACGTGCAGCCGCCGACATGCTGCCCAATTCATAGACACGCACAAAGGTCTGGATGTTCTCGAAATAGGACATTTGCTTGGATTTTTTGATACTCTTTGGTGCTAACCCGACATACCAGAAGAATAAAGCATCAGGTAGTCTACGTTTGAATCGTATGAGAGAGGAAATGCCATGTATGATCTGGCTATCATTTGGGACTGGATCGCTTTCTCTGTCCGTTGGTTACACGTGATCACGGCAATGGCGTGGATCGGTGCGTCGTTCTATTTCATCGCGCTTGATCTGATGCTCAAACCCGCGCCAAACATGCCCGAAGGGGCTTACGGCGAAGAGTGGGAAGTCCATGGCGGCGGCTTTTACCACACCACCAAATACCTCGTGGCACCCTCCGAGATGCCCGAGCATTTGACATGGCACAAATGGCAAAGCTACACGACATGGCTGTCTGGTGCGGCGCTGTTGATGATCGTCTATTGGGTTGGCGGGGAATTGTTCCTGCTCGATCCTACCAAAGCCGATCTGGCGCTGTGGCAGGGTATTCTGATCTCTGGTGGGTCCCTGACGATTGGCTGGTTGATTTATGACCAGATGTGCAAATCCAAGCTCAGCGAGAACCCGACACTTTTGATGCTCTTGCTCTTTGTGATGCTCGTTGTGATGTCATGGGGGTACAATCAGATCTTCACGGGCCGCGCTGCCCTGCTGCATCTGGGGGCGTTTACGGCCACAATCATGACGGCCAACGTGTTTTTCCAGATCATGCCGAACCAGCGGATCGTTGTGGCCGACCTCAAAGCCGGTCGGACGCCCGATGCCAAGTATGGCAAGATCGCCAAGGTGCGCTCGACCCACAACAACTACCTGACCTTGCCAGTCGTGTTCCTGATGCTGTCAAACCACTACCCGCTTGCGTTCGCGACAGAGTACGCATGGGTCATCGCGAGCTTGATCTTCCTGACGGGAGTCACGATCCGGCACTACTTCAACACGATGCACAAGACAGGCAAAGGACCGCATTGGACATGGGCTGTGACCGTGCTGCTGATGATCTTGATCGCATGGCTGTCAACGGTCCGCACCGGTGAGACATGGCAGGACGCCGAGGCCCGCGCGCTGACTGCCTACGAGCAACGCTACGCAGATGCAGCCCTGTTTGATGAAGCCTACGATACGGTGATCGGAAATTGTTCGATGTGCCACGCGCGCGAACCTGTCTGGGGCAATATGCAATGGGCGCCGAAGGGCGTCTATCTTGAAGCCCCCGGGGATGTGGCCCGCCACGCCGACCAGATTTATCTGCAAGCAGGCGTCAGCCACGCGATGCCGCCACCCAATGCCATCCAGATGGACCCAGAGGCCCGTGAGGTCCTGATCGCATGGGTGCGTGAAGTGCGAAACGCGGACTAAATCGCTGGACGCAGGAGGCGCCGGCAAGTCTCGACCCCTACGTTTCCCAGTCAGTATCCAAAAGTCTTTCGCGCATCGCAAATGACATCAGTTCTGCCACAGAATGCACATTCAACTTCCGCATAAGATTGGCGCGGTGGTTGTCGACGGTCTTTGCACTGATGCCCAGACGTTCTCCGATATCGCGGTTGGACAAGCCTTGGGCTACCAGTCCAAGGACCTCTCGTTCACGGACGGTAATATCGGGTGAACCGGAAGAGGCAATCAGGTCCGCCACACCGGGTCCAAAGATCTGCCGCCCTCCCAGGATTGCCGGGATCGAGGTCGCCAGCGCCGTCAGGTCTTCGCGCTTGAGAAAGATGCCATCTGCACCGGCAGTTGCCAATTCACCGATCAGGGCCGCCGAGGTCATGCCCGAAAACACAACTATGCGGGTGTCAGGTGACCAGCGGCGCGCCTCACCAAAGACTTCGATCCCGCGGGCGTAGGGCATCGCCACATCAAGCAGCAAAAGCTGCGGGTTGTGCCGCCGGACCATCGCGATCGCCTCGAGCCCGTCGGCAGCCTCGGCCATCACAGTGATCCCTGCTGTCTGCAACATTTGGGCCAGACCTTGGCGGATCATGGGGTGGTCGTCGGCAATGACAGCGGTCAAATGTGGCATCCTGTCCCCCTACGCACTTTGCAACGTGACAGCAGCCAAAGGATGCGGGACGCCAAGTTTGGCCTGCGTGCCGCGCCCCGGTTCGGAAGTGAGGGTGAACATCATACCCGCCTTCGCTGCCAGCTCTGAGACAATCGCCAGGCCCAATCCCTGCCCATCAGAATCCGCGCCCTTCTTGCCAGCCGCGAGATAGGTCCCAAGACTGGCATCCGACAAACCAAGCCCGTTGTCGTAAACCTCAAAGCGAACACCGTCTGCGCTGCGGCGGCACCCGACCAGAACTCTGTCGGGCTTTCCATGCTGTAACGCATTAGACACAAGGTTGCCCAAAATCCGCATCACCGCCAGCGGATCTGCAACGACGACCGCAGAGC
>CAYLMZ010000004.1:10730-47033 GCA_964385035.1 uncultured Loktanella sp. | reverse complement strand
CAATGCTCCACGTCTGGTTTTGATCATCGAAATCCACAAAGCCTCTGCCCTGAAATGTTGTCAGCACCCGGTAAACGGTTGCAGGCGATTGACCCAAGGCATTTGAAATCTCGGACAGGGTGCCACCTTGCGAGGCACCAAGCTGGATGAGTACCTCAAGAGCGCGATCCAAAGATTTGATCGTGTTTTGCTCGCCCTTGTCATCCCATGCGCGGGGTCTGCCGCGCCCTCTTTTCGTCTCTTGCTGCATAATTTTACCCGATTGAAAAACAATTTCACAATATGAAAAATACAAGTAACTGACAATTATAAACTTTCTAGGCATGCGCACTTCTGAAAAATAATTTCAAAAAAATAGATAGGAATCGTCCGACCTGCCAGAACAGCATCAACCAATCTGGAGGAGTTGGACGATGAGTTTTCAAAATCCCGTATTCATTCCCGGGCCTACGAACATGCCGGAAGCAATTCGCAAAGCCTGCGATATGCCAACGATCGATCACCGGTCACCTTTATTCGGCCAAATCCTGCATCCAGCGCGGGCCAACGTTCAGAAAATCCTGAAGTCGACATCGGCGGAAATCTTCATTTTCCCGTCCACAGGGACAGGTGGATGGGAAACCGCCCTCACCAACACACTCTCGCCCGGCGACACAGTGCTTGCCGCCCGTAACGGCATGTTCAGCCACAAGTGGATCGACATGTGTGAACGGCATGGGCTGACCGTTATCATGGTTGAAACAGCTTGGGGTGAAGGTATCCCGACCAGCCGCTTTGCCGAGATCCTTGCCAACGATAAGGAGCACCAGATCAAGGCAGTATTGGCCACGCACAATGAAACAGCGACGGGTGTCCGCTCTGACATTGCTGGCGTGCGTGCCGCGATGGACGCCTCAAATCATCCGGCAATGCTATTTGTTGATGGCGTAAGTTCAATCGCGTCTATGGATTTCCGTTTTGATGCATGGGGCGTTGATGTTGCGGTCACCGGATCGCAAAAGGGCTTCATGCTGCCGGCTGGCCTTGCCATTGTCGGATTTAGCAAGCGTGCCATCGCCGCAACCAAAACTGCGGGGCTGCACCGGACCTTCTTCGATATCAACGATATGACCAAGGGATACGGCGCGAACGCTTATCCCTACACACCTGCTGTTGGCCTGATGAATGGCTTGTTGCTTGCAACAGAGACCTTGCTAGCCGAAGGCCTTGAGAACGTATTTGCGCGTCACCACCGAATTGCATCAGGTGTCCGTGCGGCTGTTGATGCATGGGGTCTGGAGCTCTGCGCGGCATCGCCCGACCTTTATTCCGACACCGTAAGCGCGATCGTGACCCCCGAAGGCTTCAACGCCTCTGATATCGTGTCACACGCTGCCGAAAAATATGGTGTCGCATTTGGAACGGGTCTTGGCGATGTTGCAGGCAAGGTTTTCCGGATTGGCCACCTTGGCAGCATGACGGATGTGATGGCCTTGTCTGGGATCGCCACCGCCGAAATGTGCATGGTCGATCTTGGCCTCGACATCCAACTCGGGTCCGGCGTTGCCGCTGCGCAAGCCTACTACATGGATCAGTCAAACTCAGTGCCACTAGAGGATGCAGCGTAATGAAAGATCACAGCGAAATGTATATCCCGACCTATCAGGACATGCTTGACGCACATGAGCGCATCAAGCCCCACATCAACCGAACGCCGATCCGCACATCTGACTACCTTAACGAACTCACAGGCGCGCAACTTTTCTTCAAGTGCGAGAACTTTCAGGAGCCGGGCGCGTTCAAGGTGCGTGGCGCAACCAATGCCGTGTTTGGCCTGAGTGATGAGCAAGCCAAGAACGGTGTTGCGACGCATTCCTCAGGGAACCACGCGTCCTGCCTGAGCTATGCAGCCATGCGTCGCGGCATCCCCTGCAACGTGGTGATGCCGCGCACTGCACCGCAGGCCAAGAAAGACACTGTGCGTCGCTACGGTGGTGTCATTACCGAATGCGAACCTTCGACAACCTCGCGCGAAGAAACATTCGCCAAGGTCCAGGCCGAAACCGGCGGCGATTTTGTGCACCCTTACAACGACCCGCGCGTCATCGCGGGCCAAGGCACCTGTTCCAAAGAATTCATGGAGCAGGTCGACGGGCTGGACATGATGGTCGCCCCGATTGGTGGCGGCGGTATGATCTCCGGGACGTGCTTGACACTTTCGACCCTCGCGCCGGAAGTCGAGATCATTGCCTCTGAGCCTGAGCAAGCAGATGATGCCTACCGCAGCTTCAAAGCCGGTCATATCATCGCAGATGACGCACCCAAGACCATCGCAGACGGCCTGCTTGTCCCGCTCAAAGAGCGGACATGGCATTTTGTCTCGAATTACGTCACCGATATCTACACCGCCTCCGAGGAAGAGATCATCGATGCGATGAAAATCACGTGGAAACATCTGCGGATCGTGATGGAAGCAAGCTGTGCTGTACCGCTCGCGACGATCCTCAAAAACAAAGACAAATTCGCCGGCAAGCGTGTCGGTGTCATCATCACCGGCGGTAACGTCGACCTTGATAAACTGCCTTGGATCCAAGGCTAAAGGAGAAGACCCATGAATGATATGAGCACCCTTAAAAACCTCGAAGTTGGCTATGATGTTCCTGCGCTGCCAGGTATGGACGAAGCGGATATCCAGACCCCATGCCTTATCCTTGATCTCGATGCGCTAGAGCGCAACATCAAGAAAATGGGCGACTATGCCAAGGCCCATGGCATGCGCCACCGCGTACATGGCAAGATGCATAAATCCGTCGATGTCGCCCTTTTGCAGGAACGTCTTGGCGGAGCTGTCGGTGTCTGCTGCCAGAAAGTGTCAGAAGCCGAAGTGTTTGCCCGCGGTGGCATCAAGGACGTGTTGGTCTCCAATCAGGTCCGGCAACCCGCCAAAATCGACCGTCTGGCGCGTCTTCCCAAGCTTGGTGCACGGACAATCGTTTGCGTTGATGACATCGAAAATGTCGCTGATCTGTCTGCAGCCGCGGTAAAACATGGCACCACAATTGAGTGCTTTATCGAAATGGACGTTGGCGCAGGTCGTTGCGGCGTCATCGGTGCGGAAAATGTGCTTGAGATTGCCAAGGCCATTGATGCAGCCGACAACCTTAAGTTCACAGGCATTCAAGCCTACCAGGGTGCCATGCAACACATGGACAGCTACGACGAACGCAAGGCAAAGATCGATGCCGCAGTTGCGATGGTTCAGGAGGCGATTGATCTTCTGGAGCCTGCTGGTCTGAAGCCAGAGCTGGTCTCTGGCGGTGGCACCGGGTCCTACTACTTTGAATCCAACTCGGGCGTCTTTAACGAACTGCAATGTGGGTCCTACGCCTTCATGGATGCGGACTATGGGCGTATCCTCGACAAGGATGGCAACCGTATTGACCAAGGCGAATGGGAAAATGCCTTGTTCATTCTCACCTCGGTGATGAGCCACGCAAAGGCCGATAAAGCCATCGTGGATGCAGGCCTGAAGGCACAGTCTGTCGACAGTGGCCTGCCGGTGATTTTTGGCCGTGATGACGTGGAATATGTCAAATGCTCTGATGAGCATGGTGTCGTGGCTGACCCGGACGGTGTGCTGAAGGTTAATGACAAGCTCAAGCTCGTGCCCGGCCACTGTGATCCGACCTGCAACGTGCATGATTGGTATGTCGGCGTGCGCGACGGCAAGGTGGAAAGCCTGTGGCCTGTCTCTGCCCGCGGCAAAGCTTACTAAGCATCGACCCTCCGGGGGGTGAAGGGCGAACCAGAAATGATCCAGTGGATCATTTCCGGCTTCAACGGGCGGAGCCCCACCGGGAGAAAGAAGTCAAAGGGTCGGTCTAAAAGGCCGGCCCGCTTTACAAGGAACACCCCCATGATCATCGTCCCGGAACGTGAAATCGCAAATCTCATGACACGTGAAGCCGCATTTGACGCGGTCGAGCAGGTCTTCGCCGCTATGGCTGCTGAAGACGCCTATAACTTTCCTGTCGTGCGAGAGGCGCTTGGACATGAGGACGCGCTTTATGGCTTTAAAGGCGGGTTTGATCAGGCCGGCATGACCCTCGGTCTGAAAGCAGGTGGGTATTGGCCCAACAATCTAGAAAAGCGCGGTGAGATCAATCACCAGTCGACCGTCTTCCTGTTCGATCCCGATACAGGCAAAGTCAAAGCTATGGTTGGCGGCAACCTTTTGACGGCTTTGCGCACGGCTGCGGCATCTTCTGTGTCAATCAAGCATCTGGCCCCGAAAGGCGCAAAGGTGCTGGGCATGATCGGTGCTGGGCATCAGGCGACATTCCAATTGCGCGCGGCCCTTGAGCAAGGGACCTTTGAAAAGGTGATTGGGTGGAACTACCACCCCGAGATGCTGCCAAACATCGAAAAAGTCGCCAATGAAGCGGGGCTTCCATTTGAAGGCGTTGAACTGGATCAACTGGGTCACGACGCCGATGTCATTATCTCAATCACATCAGCTTTTGCACCGTCTTTGATGGCGGATCATGTCAGCCCGGGCACACATATCGCCTGCATGGGAACCGACACCAAGGGCAAGCAGGAGGTCGAGGCCGCGTTGCTCGCCCGCGCGACTGTGTTCACCGATGAGGTCGCTCAGTCTGTCAGCATCGGTGAAGCTCAGCATGCGGTGAGCGAAGGCCTGATTACCGAGTCTGACGTGAACCAGATTGGTGCTGTGATCAATGGGGCCCACCCGGGCCGCACAAGCGATGAGGAAATCACGCTCTTTGATGGCACCGGCGTTGGGCTACAGGATTTGGCCGTTGCGGCATCGGTGGTCGATCTGGCCGTCAAGAACGGTGTGGCCATTGAGGTCGACTTCTAAAGCAACCGCCCATCTACCCGACCGGCCCGGTTGACGCCCTGTTGATAAACTCAACTTCCGTCGTCACCTGGCCGGTTTTTCCTGTCCTTATTTGTGACACCAGCAAATCCGCGAGTGGCTGACACGCTTGATCAAGCGGCGCCCGGGTCACTGTCAACGGTGGGCTCATGCGGCTGGCGTCCAACGTCGGAAAATCATCATCATGGGCCACAACAGAAAGGTCTTGGGGGACAGACAGATTAAGCTCGGTTGCCGCCTGCAACACGCCGGCTGCAACAAGTGTAGAACTGCATATAAGCGCTGTGGGCCTGATGCTGTCCTGAGCCGAAAGCAGCTTGAGCGCCTCTGTGTAGCCACTGGCCTTGGTCATCGGGGTATGGCAAATCTGATCGTCTGATAACGAGAGGCCCTGTGCCCCCATGGCCTTTGAAAACCCTTTGCTGCGCGCCTGCGCAAATGCCTGCGCCGGATCACCGTTCACAAGAACGATACGCTGATGCCCTAATGCAGCCAGATGTGCGACCGCGAGACCTGACACTGCTTCGTTATCAATGTCGTAGAAGGCGTAATCCGCTTCCGCTTCGCTCCGGCCATGCATCACGAAGGGGATCTTCTGAGATGCAAGAAAAGCGACCCTTTGGTCGTCGACCAGCGGCAGGTGCAGGATGAAACCATCAAGGATATTGCGTTCCATCATTTTGGCATAAGGCGCGACAGGATCATCACCCTGATCAACAGCCAGAACCAAATCAACATCATGCACCGCAAGAGCAGCAGTGAGGCCCGTCAGCATTTCGAAAAAGGTCTGATCAGCGCTCATGTCGGGACGAATTTTCAGGATCATACCCACCATCCCGGAGCGCCCCGTGACGAGACGTTGCGCAATTCTATTGGGGCGGTATCCAAGGCGGTCTGCCACGGCCCGCACCCGCGCGCGCGTTTCGGCATTCACCTCAGGAAAGCCGTTCAAGGCCCGGCTGACCGTTGCCGGCGAAAGACCAAGCTCTGCACCAATCTGTTTTAGAGTTGCCATCGAGACCCCGGCCCTGCTTTGTCATTGTCAGATGTCTTACATTGAAAGCGCAAAATCGCGGAACACTTTCTGAAACGCCCAACCAGCCACTCAAAACGTTTTAAAGCACTTGAATTGCTGCTACACCGCCCCAAACTTCGGAGATCGACATGCGTGAGTGGTGGCGGGATGCGGTGATCTATCAGATCTATCCGCGCTCTTTTCAGGATGACAATGGTGATGGTGTGGGCGATTTGCGCGGTATCACACGCAGGCTGCCACATATTGCAGATCTGGGTGCTGATTGCATTTGGTTGTCACCCATCTTTCAATCACCGCAGCGCGACATGGGATATGATATCTCTGATTATTGCGCGATTGACCCGCTCTTTGGGACCATGGACGACTTTGACGCGCTGATCGCCAAGGCGCATTCTTTAGGGCTTAGAGTCATTACGGATCAGGTTCTGTCGCATACCTCGGACTTGCACCCGTGGTTTCAAGAAAGCCGCGCAAGTCGCGACAACCCCAAGGCCGATTGGTATGTCTGGGCCGACCCTTTGCCAGACGGATCACCACCGACAAACTGGCACAGTCACTTTGGCGGTCCCGCGTGGGAGTTCGCCCCTCAACGTGGGCAATACTACTTACACAACTTTCTGGCAGCACAGCCTGATCTGAACTTCCACAATCCGCAGGTCGTAGAAGCCATCCTTGCCGTCTGCAAATTCTGGCTTGATCGTGGTCTGGACGGGTTTCGGCTTGATACTGTGAACTACTATTTCCATGATCAAAAGTTGCGTTCCAATCCGCCAGCGCAATCGCGTCCGCAGGTGATGGCACTCGACCTCTATGGCATGCAGGACAACATCTACAACAAGACCCGCCCAGAGAATCTTGGCTTTCTAGAACGACTGCGGGGTCTCACTGATCAATATGACGACGTGATGATGGTTGGGGAAGTAGGTGAAATGGGGCGTCGGGCGATCGAGATCATGGGTCAGTACACTGCCGGGGAAAGCCGACTTCATATGGCCTACAGCTTTGCGATGTTGGGTGAGGCGTTCAGCGCCGATCACTTTCGCAGTTGTTTGGAAGGTTTCCGCAAAGGGGCACCGGATGGGCATCCCAAGTGGTCATTCAGCAACCATGATGTAGCGCGCCATATTAGCCGTTGGGCAGCCCATGCCGAGGACGAAGGCAGCCTTGCTCGTTTGACCTGCGCGATGCTTATGAGTTTTGAAGGCACGATCGGCATTTATCAGGGCGAAGAACTCGGCCAGACTGAAACTGAGATGACATATGATGAGCTGACCGACCCGCCTGCTTTGCGGTATTGGCCCGCAGTCAAGGGTCGCGACGGGTGCCGTACTCCGATGGTCTGGGAAAAAAACGCCCTACATGCGGGGTTTTCAGAAGCGAAGCCGTGGCTACCGGTCAAAGACCCACAGGCGGCCCGCGCGGTTGATGGTCAGAGTTCCGACCCTGACAGTATTCTGAATTTCTACCGGGAAATGATTGCGTTTCGAAAGAGTGCCAATGCACTGAGACACGGAGCGACCAGCTTCTATCCCGTGCCAGACCCAATTCTGGCATTTGTCAGAGAGGCTGACGGACAGAAAATGAGTTGTCTTTTCAACCTTTCCAGGCAGGCTCACACAATCTGTGTTGATGAGGAGGCTGAACTCAGCGGCCCTCACAATGCCCAATTGGCGCACAACTGCGTCTCGTTACCGCCCAACGGCTTTGCATTCCTGACGCATGAGGCGGCGATCAGCCTTACCGTCAAAGATTAGGCGGACGCCGCTTTCCTGATTGCGCGGATATTGTCGCCGTAAGGGGACGGATTGCTGACAGAGCCGCCTCGGAATACCGCAGAGCCCGCGACCAGAACATCTGCACCCGCTTGCGCCACGAGTGGCGCTGTCGTGGGATCGACCCCGCCGTCGATCTCAATATGGATGGGTCTGTCCCCGATCATTGCACGCAATTCGCGTACTTTCTCGACCTGTGAATGGATGAACTTTTGGCCACCGAAACCTGGATTGACGGTCATGACACAAATCAGATCGACCATATCCATCAAATAGGCCACATCACTGGCTGGGGTCCCGGGGTTGAGCGCCACACCTGCTTTCGCGCCCGCACCGCGTATGGCTTGAAGTGTCCGGTGGATATGTGGTCCGGCCTCAACATGTGCGGTAATCACATCCGCACCTGCTTGGGCGAAGGCCTCGATATAGGGATCAACAGGCGCAATCATCAGGTGAACATCCATCACACCTTTGATGTGCGGGCGGATCGCTGCACATGTCGCAGGGCCAAAGGTGATGTTGGGCACGAAATGCCCGTCCATCACATCAACATGAACCCAATCAGCACCTTGAGACTCAATCGCTTCACATTCTGCACCGAAATTGGCGAAATCGGCGGAAAGGATCGAGGGGGCAATTTTCACGGAACGGTCAAACGTCATCGGGCAGCTCTCTGTTGTTGCCATTTGCGCAGGCGATAGCCTGCGCACCGCAAAATGTCACGGGCGAAACCGTGCGAAGCGCAGGATTAACGCTAACTGCAGAGCCGTCATGCAAATTTTGATGCTGCAGCGCAGCAAAATCTTTGCTATGGTTCTCGCATGAGTCACATCTTGAGTCATAAGGATATCCTCTCTGCGGGTGCGCAGGTCCGTTTGACGCGCGCAACCCTAAGCCCGTCACGGCCCAAGCAACTACATGGACATGACTTTTTTGAGCTATTCTGGGTGCAGAACGGCCAAATCAGACATCATCAGCCAGAGGGTGTGACAACACTTAGCGAAGGTGATTTGGTCTTTGTGCGGCCCGGGGAACGCCACGGGTTGCAGGGACGCGGTGAGCATGCGCTGATTGTTTCGATCTGCTTTCACCCTGATCTCATCGCTGGACTGGCAGAACGTCATCCAAGCGTCAAAGGTCATCTGTTCTGGGCGCAATCCGGTCCTGTCCAGGAACATCGCGGCATTCGCGAACTCGCCGCGCTGAACCACGCCGCCGTCCAACTGGAACGCAGCACTGGCGATACGCTCGCAGCCGAAGCTTTCTTGCTGCCACTGTGCTCTGCGCTGACCGCCGAAAGCTTCCCTCAGGATATTCCACACTGGTTGACCCAAGCGTGCCTGGCGGCCAAGGACCCAAGCGTATTTCGCAATGGCTCCGCCGGTTTGGTCGCAAAAGCCGGTAAAGCCCATCCACATGTCAGCCGAATGATGCGCAAGTATCTGGGGCAGACGCCATCTGACTATGTCAACCAGATCCGGATGGAGCATGCCGCCCGGGCACTGACCACGGACAACGAACCTGTCAGCGAAATCGCAGCAGAGTGCGGCATCCCTAACATGTCGCATTTTCATAAGCTTTTCCGCGCGATGCACGGCATCACGCCACTGCAATATCGCCAGAAATTCCAACGTCAGATCGTACAACCGAATTGACGCCAAGTCCGTCGTTTTTGACGCGACAATCGTTTTGACCCTCCTGCGAAAACTTGCCAAGAGTTGCACAAAGTGCCACGCTGATGGCTCTTTCAGGAGGCTGAATTGCAGACGACGCAAAACCCTACAAACCTCGCGGCGCAACTGCCTCAGGTTCAAGAAGTCCGCAACGACGGTATCCCACTCGATCTGGATTGGGTGATGGCCGTGCAGGCCAACACCTCTGCTATCGAACGACGTGCCGCAACTTTGCCAGGGCGTCGCAGTGTCAAGAAAGACTATCAGGCGGCATGGCTTTGCAAAGCCATCAGTCTGATGGATCTGACGACGCTTTCGGGCGACGACAGCGAGGGACGCGTCAGGCGACTATGCGCCAAGGCCAAACAACCGGTATCACCCCCCATTCTGGACGCGCTCGGCATGCAGGGCCTGACCACGGGGGCAGTCTGTGTTTATCACGACATGGTGCCAACCGCCGTGCAGGCTCTTGCGGGTACGGGCATTCCGGTTGCCGCTGTCTCGACCGGTTTTCCGGCCGGGCTTTCCCCTTTTCACCTTCGGATCGCTGAGATCGGTGAAAGTGTCGCAGCAGGCGCCGAAGAAATCGATATTGTCATCAGCCGCCGTCACGTCCTGACCGGCAACTGGCAAGCACTCTATGACGAGATGAAAGAAATGCGCGCCGCATGTGGGCACGCCCACGTCAAAGCGATCCTTGCGACAGGTGAGCTGGGTACTTTGCGCAACGTGGCACGCGCAAGCCTTGTTTGCATGATGGCGGGCGCGGATTTCATCAAGACCTCAACCGGCAAGGAACCAATGAATGCGACTTTGCCCGTTACCCTGACGATGATCCGCGCCATCCGCGACTACGAAACCCGGACAGGGATCAAAGTTGGCTACAAACCGGCAGGCGGGATCAGCAAGGCCAAAGACGCGATTACCTATCTTGCCATGATCAAGGATGAGTTGGGGGACCGTTGGCTGCAACCTGACCTCTTCCGCTTTGGTGCCTCCAGCCTGCTGGGCGACATTGAGCGGCAGCTAGAGCATCATGTCACAGGGGCATACTCGGCCACATGGCGTCACGCGATTGGATGATGCAATGATCTGGAACGCGCCCTCATTCTGGCTTCTTGTGGTCCTCATGGTTGGCATCTACGCGATGGCTTGGCCGGCGCAAAAACGCCTGCGGGAAGCCGAAAAGGCGCTGAATGCTGACGATCTCAAGACGTTCCGCGATCATTACCGCAAGCCAACCGCGCAAGCAGATATGCCCACAAAATACCACGAGATCGCAACAGCCCAAAAGTACCTCTCCAAAATCTGGCTGACTGGCTGTGCTGCCTTCATCGGTGCCTTGGTATGGATTATTTTCGCTGGCCCATCGCTTGGCCTGTTTTGAGACTGAAGGACACCCCATGACAGTCAAAGAGATCTTCGACACGATGGATTACGGCCCAGCGCCCGAAAGCAGCGAAGAAGCGCTCCGGTGGATCGCGGATCGCGGCGGCCTTGCAGGCCATTTCATCGGCGGCAAATGGGGGCCTCTACGCGATGACTTTGCAACGAAGAACCCCGCAACCGGCGAGAAATTGGCCGGGGTCACGCAAGGGACTGTAGAAGAGGTGGCCATGGCGGTCACGGCGGCGCGCAAGGCCCAACCCGCTTGGGCAAAGTCAGGCCACAAGCGTGCGCGTATCCTTTACGCCATCGCCCGCCTGATGCAAAAACATGCGCGGCTTCTTGCGGTAATGGAAAGCCTCGACAACGGCAAACCTATCCGCGAGGCCCGCGACATCGATGTGCCGTTGGCGATCCGGCATTTTTATCATCACGCCGGATTTGCGCAGTTGATGAAAACGGAACTGCCTGAGCGGGCACCCTTAGGCGTCTGCGGTCAGATCATCCCGTGGAATTTTCCGCTCTTGATGCTGGCATGGAAAATTGCCCCTGCATTGGCCATGGGGAACACGGTTGTTCTTAAGCCCGCTGAATATACGCCGATGACAGCCATGATCTTTGCCGAGATCTGCCGCGAAGCGGGTGTGCCGGCTGGTGTCGTCAACATCGTCACAGGCGACGGTGAAACCGGGGCGGCGTTGGTCGATGCCGAGGTGGATAAAATCGCCTTTACCGGTTCTACCGAGGTTGGGCGCAAAATCCGCGAAGCGACAGCAGGAAGCGGCAAAGCCCTATCACTCGAGCTTGGTGGCAAGTCGCCTTACATTGTCTTTGACGACGCCGATATCGACAGCGCTGTCGAGGGGCTGGTTGATGCAATTTGGTTCAATCAAGGGCAGGTTTGCTGTGCAGGGTCGCGCCTGTTGGTCCAAGAAGGCATCGCAGATCGGTTCTACGCGAAGCTCAAAACCCGTATGCAAGGCCTGCGCGTTGGTGATCCGCTGGACAAATGCATCGACGTCGGCGCGATTGTGGACCCTACCCAGCGCGACCAGATCGCTCGGATGGTCGCGGCCAACACCGAAGGGGAAACCTTTCAGACAACCGCACCCGAAGGATGCTTCTACCCCCCCACACTGATCACCGGTCTCTCGCCTGCTTCAACACTGATGCAAGAAGAGATCTTTGGCCCTGTCCTTGCAGCGACGACATTCCGAACGCCGGCAGAAGCGATCGAGATCGCCAACAACACCCGCTACGGCCTCGCCGCCTCTGTCTGGTCAGAGAACATCAACCTTGCCCTTGATATCGCACCCAAACTGGTTTGCGGCATCGTCTGGGTCAACGGCACCAACATGATGGACGCCGCTGCAGGTTTTGGTGGCGTCCGCGAGAGCGGATTTGGCCGCGAAGGCGGCTGGGAAGGGCTGACGGGTTACACCAAGCCGATCACAACAGCCAAACCGCACAAGCCCGTTTTGGCCTTTACAACCGAGGACGGCACACCGGCAGACCCGCTTGATCGTACTGCGAAGCTCTACATCGGTGGCAAGCAAGCACGACCCGATGGTGGTTACTCCAAACCAATCTACAGCCCCCGCGGAAAACTTCTGGGGCACGCCTCAATCGCGAACCGCAAAGATCTGAGAAACGCTGTCGAAGCTATGAACGCCGCCAAAGGCTGGTCAAAAACGACAGGCCATTTACGCGCACAGATTCTCTACTATCTGGCGGAAAACCTCTCGGCACGGGCGGATGAATTCGCGACGCGCCTCAACACGATGACCGGAAAGCGCACCGGCGCTGACGAGGTTGAAACGAGTATCAGAACGCTTTTCTCTGCGGCCGCGTGGGCAGACAAATACGACGGACAAGCACATGGCGTCCCGATCCGGGGTGTGGCCCTTGCGATGAAAGAGCCGGTTGGGAAGATCGGTATACTTTGCGACGACACGCGACCGCTTGAAGGCATTATCAACGCCATGGCCCCCGCAATCGCAATGGGCAACCGTGTCACACTTGTTGCAAGCGAACCTTTCCCACTTGCGGCAACAGATTTCTATCAGGTGCTTGAAACATCGGATGTCCCTGCCGGTGTCGTAAATGTTCTGACCGGCAGCCATGAGGAACTCGCCCCGACACTGGCGGCCCATCTGGACGTTGATGCGGTCTGGTCGTTTTCTACGTCGGATGTCTCGGCAACGATTGAGGCTGCGAGTGCCGGCAATCTGAAACGCACTTGGGTGAACAACGGGCTGGATCTGCTACCGGACATGCGCACCTATCTTGAAGCCGCGACAGAGGTCAAAAACATCTGGATTCCCTACGGCGAATAAGCACTTCCTATGTTCAAAAATACCTTGGGGGAGACCCGCCAAGGGTCGGGGGCAAAGCCCCCATCACACCGCTATTCGCCACGCCACCAACGGGTCAGGCGACCACGACGTTTGGCAACGCCTGCTTGGACTTCATCAATCTGGTGCTCTGCTTTGTCGAGGATTGGATCGACCGAACGCTCCCAGAATTGACGCCACATGGCCCGCACAAAAAGCATCGCAACGCCAAGAAAGATGAAGAAAAAGATATTGAACCAAGGTGTGATGCTGACATCGGGTCCGGATACAGTGCGCACAGCGACCGCATTCGGATAAATACTCGCCCAGCGGATACGCCAGCCATAGTGCGTGATCACTGCCCATTCATCACCGCGCGCAAGGTTTGCAGCTTCCGCTTGCAGGTCGGCACTATCAAACTTGAAGTAAGGGGGCCAAATCCAACCAGTGTCTTCATTGCGGTACACCATCACGCTTTCGCTCTCGCGCGGCACAAAGCCCAAAAGGAAGGTATCGCGCTTTTGTGTATTAATGAGGCGCAGATCACGTGTGGTTTGTTCGGTGCTGCCCGCATCTGCAGAGGCATAAAACATCCTGTTCCACCCACTAAAATCGGTCCGGATGATCTCGGTCGATGTGACGCGCACAATGTCATGCTGCGGCAGGGTGTAGTGAAAGAACGCCCCGATCACGACCAAAAGTGTCGCGCGGAAGATGATCTTGATACGCTGCATGCTGAACCCTCTAGCTGGCGTTGATCGTATAGATGATCGCACCAACCACAACAGTTGGGACAATGTAAACCAACCCGACCAGTTTCGGCCGGACCGACTTCCCGTAGGCAATCATGCCTTCCGAAACAAAGGCATCCCGCGCGCCAGGCTCTGCGCCATCGGCGTGTTCCGCATCAAATTCATTCTCCAGCCGCTCTTTGTAGACAGATCGCGCAAAGAGCGAAACCGACAGGTAGATGATACTCAGGCCAATAAAGCCAAAGATGACCAGTTTGATAAATGCCATTGCGCATTGCCCCCTAACTGAAATTCATGTGGTCGCATTGATGCGCGAAATCAACAAGGACGCCACTACCAGGTCTCATGGATCCATCTTTTGGGCAGCCCCGCCAACGACAAAATCATGATTGGCGCCCATATCAGCGCTGAGATCAGACCAAGCCGACCGAAAAATACAACAAACTCCAACCAGCCTGTCGTCGTCAACACCGTCAACTCTGCACCTTGCGACTGATAGAGTAAAACGAACAAGGCCGATGCAGCGAGATACGTCAAAAGCGTGGATAGCAGGCCGTTCAACATCAGCGCTTTGACCCCTTCGGGCAAAAGTAACGCCAGTACGCGCGGTACTAGATAGCCCAGCAGGCCAAGCCCGAATGCCGGTAGAATCAGCGAACTGTTCAGCATCTCATCCATGTTTGACGACCTCTTGCCTTACAAACATCGACATGGCGCATACGTCCAAAATCGCAAGTCAGGGCTCAGGCCTCGTCAAGAACAGGGGGCCGGTCATTTGCGATGGCCTCTTCGCCCAAGAGCTCTTCGGGATCGATCAGTTTGGGCGGCAGTTCGATACCACGCCCAAAAAACTCGGGATCAATCCGCAGGGATTCTTCTTCTGACCGGATTAGAACCGGCATCGGCGCCTCTATCTGGTCATAGAGATGGATGACGTCCTGATTGAACATCCGGATACATCCAGCAGAGCCCGAGTTCCCGATTGACTCCAGATCATTTGTCCCATGAATGCGGTAGCGCGTATCGCGCCCCCTGCGGAAGAGATAAAGCGCACGCGCGCCCAATGGGCTGCGTAACCCGCCGGGCAACCCGGCCGCGAACGGTCCATAGACCTCAGGTTCGGTCCGCAGCATGTTCCGGGTGGGGGTCCAACCGGGCCATTTGCGCATGTAGCGCATCGTCGTGTTTCCGTTCAGCGCACGCCCTGCCCTGCCGACACCAACCGGATAGCGCGTTGCCGTCCCATCCTCTTTTACATGGTACAGAAATTTGGCGTAAGGATCGACATCCAGCGAGTTCGGTGGTGCCTCTCCCAGATAGTTGCCGCTCATCCGGCGATTTACACCTTGGGTGAATTCCAAAGGGATCGCTGGCAAATTGTAGCCTGCATCTTCTATCGGGCCATATTCTTCCAAATACTTTGGCTCGGGTGGAGGCAAGTCCGCGTCATCGATCTTGGGACTACATGCGGCTACGGGGCCTGCAACTGCCATGGCTGCAAAACTGCGCCGTGTCATGAAATGTGTTGTCATGCGTCATTCCTCAGATCACTTGACCGGACCTATCGGGAAATGACCGCCTGTGCCAGATTTGCTCGCCATGATAGCGCGAAATTGATAGCTCACGCGGCCAACTGGCAACAATCAGCTCAAAAAATCGCCTAAATCCAAGCCCTTCAAAACCTCAGACGCAGGCATCGGCTTTTTCCCGGCCCGCTGGGCAACTGTCACCTCGACGGCGCCTTCACCACACGCAATCACAAATCCTTGCAAGACTTGGCCTGGTTTCCCGGTCCCTTCGGCACAGCGCGCGCCGAGCAGCTTGATCCGCTCTCCACCCGCCTCACACCATGCGCCGGGAAATGGCGCGAGGCCACGGATCAACTGGCTGACCTCACCGGCGGGTCGGGTCCAATCAATCCGCGCCTCAGCCTTGTCAATTTTTGCGGCATAGGTCACGCCCACCGAAGGCTGCACGGTCGGAGACAGCGTGTCGATGTTTGCCAGAGCCGCAACAATCAGCTGTGCACCCAGTTCTGATAAGCGGTCATGAAGCTGGCCGGTGGTCTCTTCATCGCCAATCACAACGGCTTCCGACATTAAGACAGGTCCTGTATCCAGACCCGCCTCCATTTGCATGATGCAAATCCCCGTCTCGGCATCGCCTGACATGATCGCCCGATGAATAGGGGCAGCCCCCCGCCAACGCGGCAACAAAGACGCATGAATGTTCAGACAGCCGTGCAAAGGCGCATCAAGAACCGCCTGCGGCAGCAAAAGTCCATAAGCCACAACGACCGCTATTTCAGCGTTCAAGGCTTCAAATTCCGCCTGCGCCTCGTCAGACTTGAGGCTGACGGGATGGCGGACCTCAAGCCCTAGGTCTAACGCGCGCGCATGGACCGGGGTTGGGCGCTCTTTCTTGCCACGGCCCGCTGGGCGTGGTGGCTGGCAATAGACGGCTGCAATATCATGGCCGGCAGCCACCAGTGCCTCGAGTACCGGCACCGAAAAATCTGGTGTGCCCATGAAAACGACGCGCATAAGAACCTCTTCTTTCTCCCCCCAAACTCCCGCCGGAGGCATGCACCCGATCAGCCAGCGGTCCGCCCCAATTTCCGCGCCTTCTTGATCAGCATGTCACGCTTCACTCTGGTCAAATGGTCAAAGAACATCTTGCCTTGCAGGTGATCAATCTGGTGCTGCACCGATGTGGCCCAGAGGCCGACAAAATCCTGACGATCCCATTGACCTTGCGCGTTCATAAAGCGAACGGTGACAGCCCTGGGGCGCGTGACCTTGGCCCAAACGCCCGGCAAATTGGGCGAACCTTCTTCATGATCGCGGGGCTCGATACTGCTATAGAGAATGGACGGATTGGCCATGCGAATAGCCTTCCCACGTTCGTTCGAAGCATCCACAACGGCCAAAGCAAGCTCGATGCCAAGCTGCGGTGCCGCCAGCCCCACACCGGGCATCTTATCCATGGCGACGATCATCTCGTCCCATATCGCATGAATATCATCGGTGATCTCATTGACCGCGGCAGCTGGCTTGCGCAAGCTCGCGTGCGGCCACATGACGAATGGACGATGGGTCATGGTCTAGCCCCGCGCACGTTCGCGTTTCAATTTCTGCATCTTGCGCGTGATCATCTGACGCTTCAGCGGCTTGAGGTAGTCAATAAAGAGTTTGCCATCGAGATGGTCAATTTCATGTTGCACACATGTGGCCCAAAGACCGTCAAACCGCTCACGATGCATGTTTCCATCAAGTCCCAGCCACGTGACATCCACCTCTGAAGGGCGCTCAACTTCGGCGTATTGTTCCGGAATGGACAGGCACCCTTCCTCGTAGACGTTGCGCGCATCTGATGACCAGACGATCTCAGGATTGATCAGCACCATCGGCTCGGGTGTCGCATCCTCGTCTTTCGCGCAATCCATCACAAGAACTCGGTCCATGACAGCAATCTGTGGTGCGGCAAGTCCAATGCCAGGCGCATTGTACATGGTCTCCAGCATATCATCTGCCAATCGGCGCAGGTCGTCATTCACCCCGGCAACAGGGGCGGCCACCTTTTTGAGGCGTGGATCGGGATGAATAAGGATATTTCGCAAAGCCATGCGGCTGATCTAGTCCGTCCCGGCATGCTCCGCAAGCCGTCCCCCAAAATGGCCTTGCACCCAACGGAGCTTCGCCGCACTTTGCGCTCACAACACCAGGAGAACCTCATGCAATTCAACACACGCGTCGACCGTCGCAACACGCAATGCAGCAAGTGGGATCTGATGGAGAAGCTCTTCGACGTCTCCCCAGAGGACGGTTTGGCAATGTGGACGGCAGACTCGGACTATCCGACTGCACCCTGCGTGCGTGAGGCGCTCCAACGTGCGGTCGATCATGGGGTTTTCGGCTACGGCTTTCAAAGCGAGGACTACCTCAAATCCGTGCAATGGTGGATGAAGAACCGCCATGGTTGGGACATCGAAACCGACTGGGTGCTGACGACACAGGGCCTTGGCAATGGCATCGCTATGGCGCTTGACGTCTGGACACAACAAGGGGACGCGGTTGCGATCTTCACGCCCGTCTACCATGAATTCGCGATCAAGATTAACAAATCGGGGCGCACCGTCACGGAATGCCCAATGGTACTGGATGGGGACAGGTATGTCCTTGACCTTGACGACGCAAAAACGCGTCTGACCGGCAAAGAGAAAATGCTGATCTGGTGCTCTCCGCAAAACCCGTCAGGGCGGGTTTGGACAACGGCAGAGCTCAAGGCCGTCTCAACCTTTGCGCGCGAGAACGGGATGCTACTCATCAGTGATGAGATCCACCATGACCTTGTCTATGCGAACGAGACTTTTGTCCCGATGCATGTCGCCGCACCTGAGGATCAGGCCAACACAATCTATCTTACTGCGGCCTCCAAGACATTCAATATTGCAGGCCAGCGCACAGGCAACATGATCATTCCCGATGACAAACTGCGGGCAGAGATGCGAGCACGCCAGAACCAACTGGACTATGGCCCGTCTGATCTGGGCGTCAAAATGATCACGGCTGCCTATACACCCGAAGGGGCGATCTGGGCTGATGCACAAATGGAGCATCTGGCCGCGAACCGGGATGTGATGCACTCTGGTCTTTCACAAATCCCCGGGGTCAAGGCGATGCCGTTGCAATCGACCTACCTCGCATGGGTCGATTTTTCGGGAACAGGCATGTCCCATGAGGAAGTCAAAGCCCGTATCCGGGACGATGCGAAAATCGCGGTTTCACCCGGCCCGAGTTTTGGCACCGGCGGTGAAAGCTTTATGCGGATTAACTTCGCAACCCAGCGACATGTCGTGGAGGAGGCTGTTCGCAGACTGCAATCCGCCTTCCGCGATCTGCAATAGCCAGCTTACCTGCTGATCAGACCAGCCGGAACAAAGTCCGGCCGTTCGTAATCCACGGCCGGGCCATTTGCGACAGGGGTGGACCATTTGAATTCGAAAACACGTTCATAGTCTTCTTCGACAGACGACACCACAAGACACTGATACAGATGCTTTGGCCCGTCATAGATATCGACGTGACCGCGTAGTCGCTCTGATCCTTCAAGATCAAGGGCGAAACCGCCATCCCAGAAACGGCGTATGCGGTAAGTCCTGTCGCCATCGTGAACCGACAAGCGGTCTTTTCGCTTCAACGCGGCCTTGCGTGCCTCTTCGAGGCCTTCGCGCACGGCATCTGGCAAGAAAGTATACATCGTTCAGCCCCTGATCTGTTGCTCGCAACATGGCCTGAAAACTGTAAATATCAAATGACATTTTCCGCTGCAGCGCGGAAAGCCCTTAAAAATCAAGGCTTCACACGTGGTCGCAGCACATGTGGCTTGGCCGCGTCATAAAGGGCTGAGTCAGGAAACCCATGCGAATCAGCCAGTGCTGGGCCAACAAGGATCAAAGCTGTCCGTGTGATCTTTGCCGCACGCGCTTTTTCACGCACATCCATCAAGGTTCCACGAATGATCATCTGATCGGGCCAGCCAACACGGTAGACAACAGCAACGGGGCAATCTTCACCATAGTATGGGGCCAGCTGCCGCTCGATCTCGCGCAACGCGCGGATACCAAGGTGGATTGCAAGCGTCGCCCCTGTCCTCGCAAAATTCTCAAGGGTCTCGCCGGCAGGCATTGATGTCGATTTCATCGACATACGGGTCAGGATGATGGACTGGGCAACCTCGGGCACGGTAAGTTCGGTGCCCAATGCAGCCGCGGCTGCGGCATAGGCGGGTACGCCGGGGATGATCTGATAATCGATCCCGTCTTGCTTGAGGCGGCGTATCTGCTCTGCAATCGCACCGTAAAGCGACGGATCACCCGAATGCACGCGTGCCACGTCCTGACCAGCCGCGTGCGCTTTCAGGATCTGCGCATGGGTTTCATCGAGGGTCATAGGTGCGGTATCCATGACCAGTGCATCGTCCGGCGCACAGCCCACGACCTCTTCGGGAACCAGTGACCCTGCATAAAGGCAAACAGGGCATGCCCCGATCACCCGCGCTGCCTTGAGCGTCAAAAGCTCCGGATCACCCGGCCCCGCGCCGATAAAATAGACAGTCACATTCTTTCTCCCAATAAACTCCCGCCGGAGGCGGCCTCGCTATCCAGCCAAGTCACCGTCAATCTTTCGGGCATATCCCCGCGGCGTATACATCCGTGGCCCTTCGCCCAATTGCGCCAACCGCGAATGGGATGACCCAACCAAGACAACCGTCAGCATGTCCACCTCATCGACTTCAAGCTCATCAAGCCGCCTGTAGCGGACGTATTCTTCGGGACGACCAAGGCTCGATGCCAGCATGACGGGCGTGTCACCCGGACGATGCTTGAGAAGTATCTCTCGGGCCTCCGCAAGAAGCGTGCGACGGCGCATTGACACCGGGTTATAGAAGGCAATGACGAAATCCCCCACCGCCGCTGCATTCAACCGTTTGATGATGTCTTCGCGTGGTGTCAGCAGATCGGAGAGTGATATCGCACAAAAATCATGCCCCAAAGGTGCACCGGCGCGCGCTGCCGCGCCCTGCAATGCGCTGACACCTGGCGAACAAACGACCTCGACACGGTGGGCTGCATCGCTCACCCCCATCTCGTCAGGCCCACGGTCCAGCAATTCAAACACAAGTGCCGCCATCGCATAGATTCCTGCATCACCCGAACAGACCAAAGCGACGTTCTTGCCCTTTGCGGCCTGTTCCAATGCGTATCGACAGCGATCTTCTTCGCCGCCAAGAGGGAAATCCGCACGATCTTTCCCGATCGCCAGCGGCCCAAGTAAATCAATGTAAAGACCGTAGCCAACCAGTTCTTCAGCCTCTGCGACCAAGCGCGAGACCTCAGGCGTGCGCCATGCGGCTTGCCCCGGACCAATCCCTACGACCGACAAACGACCGCGCGCCCGACCGCGCTGTATAGTCAACGGGGCCGGTGCAATCGCGAGGGCGCAGGTTGCGTTCGCGGTCTTGCGCTTTGTGACCAGCAGATCAGCTGCGTCGCCCGCCTGCGCAAGCGCGGCAGCTTCGGACACACCGTGTGTCCCCACTTCGGCAAAAACGACCTCTGAGGGGTTTGCCAAACGTGGGGTTTCAGCCTCAAGCGTTGTGGCATCGAAAAGGCGTAAGGGAACATTCAGGCGTGTTGCAAGCTGGATGATCGCAGGCTCATCGGCTTTGAGCGTGATTGTGTTCACCGAGTGGATCGCCTCGGACGCAATGTCAGCCGTTTGCAAGACATCATCGACAAGTGCAGCAAGCTCTGCGGGATCACAATCGCGGGCGCAACCAACGCCAAGCGTGATTTGCTGGGGCGCAAATTGAAGATGCATATCGCTCAGGTCGGTCTGGCGCTGTTGCGTTGCTGAAATCCTGATCCCATCGCCTGCAGGAAGTCCCGTAAGCCACGGCGCATCACCGGTAACCGCAGCACCCTTTCCGCCCAAAAGCGCGGCCATGGCGCCTCTGGCGTCGTCCCGGTTCACCAGACGCCACCCCAATGGCGGCTCATCCAAGGCGATGCCGAGGGCGACATCCCCCGCGGTGGTCACAGCAGCTGTTGCATCAATGGCGCCTGCGATCTGACTGGCCAGCTTGTTCGCACCGCGATGCCCCCCCAACAAGGGCACCACAACTGAACCGTCATCACTGACCGACAACACAGGTGGCTCAGAGCGCTTGTCGGCCAAGAGAGGCGCGACCCCACGGATCAGGATACCGGAGGCACAAACACCGATAATGGGCACACCAGCAGCAAACAGATCGCGCGCATGATCCAGAGCATTCGCAAAATAGGCATCAGCACGATCAACGCGCCCTTCGCGGCCATGGACCTGCAAGCCAAGGGCTTGAGCAATCTTATGGGCCGTTGCCTCACCTGAACGGGACAACGCCAAAACAATAGGGTTCAAAGCCAAGGGTCGGCCCCTTTCGTCAACAAAATCATGGAAAAATACGGCGCTTTTTGCGGTGCTTCAGCCAGAGGTAGGACAATTTCATCACGCAGGGTCGCGCGTTCGATATAGACGGCCATTTGCGTCAGCCCGAGGTCTTCGATCACCGCGCGGATCTTTGGCAGATGCCGACCAACCTTCATGATGACAACGCTTTCGGCGCCTTGGATACGGTTACGCAATTCGTCTTCTGGCAATGGGCCGGGCAGGATCGTCAAGCGCTCGTTGCGTGCCGCAAGCGGCATGCCCGCACGCGCGGCACAGGCCGTCACTGACGTCACGCCCGGCACCACCTCAACGCGGTAGTGATCCGAAAGCCGGGCAAAGAGATACATGAAGGACCCATAGAAAAAGGGATCACCTTCACAAAGACAAACGACATCATGCCCTGCATCCAAAGTCGCAGCAATCTCGGCAGCGCCCTTGTCATAGGCGGCCTGTGCAGGCGCGCGCTCTACGCTCATGGGCACGTCCATGACGATCTCAGTGACACCATCGGGGATCAAATCAGCCGCGATTGACCGCGCAAAACTGTCTGCTCCGGCAAGGGTCGGATAGGCGATGATTTTTGCGCCTTCGATCAACCGCGCCGCGCGCAGCGTGATCAGATCCGCGGCCCCCGGACCAAGGCCAACGCCATAAAGCACCCCTGCTTCATCTTGGCCAGAAAACTCCCGCCGGAGGCGTCCCGTCATCGCTTTACCAAGCTCCACTGCGTTACAGGCATCAAAGGCCGCCAACCGGTCAAACGACCGACGGGCTCTGCGCGATGTACCGAGAGTTTGACAAGGTTGCCGCCAAATTCCTTGTGCAGGGCAATCAGCTCTGCCTCACTTTCCAAGGTCACAGCATTGGCAACCAGGCGGCCCAGGGGGCGCAAAGCGGACCATGCCGCGTCAAATGTCGCGCGGCTCAGACCGCCGCCGATAAAGATCGCATCAGGCGCTGACAGACCCGTAAGCGCATCAGGGACGGACCCGTCAACCAGTTCCAGTTTCGGCGCACCCAAAGCCAGCGCATTTGCGGCCGCCATCGCGCGTCTGTCGGCACGAGGTTCGATCCCTATGGCACGGGCATAGCGGGCGGCGCGCATCCACTCGATCGCGATCGATCCGCACCCCGTCCCGATATCCCAAAGCAAAGCGCCGCGCATTGGCATCAGCTTGGCCAACGTCGCCGCACGGACCTCTTGTTTTGTCATCGTGCCATCAGACTGGAAAAGATCATCCGCGAGACCCGGCACGCGCGGCAGCAACGCCGCATCCGGTGCCGCAAGACAATCAACGGCCAGTGTATTGAACGCAGGAACATCGTGATCCCAGCTTTCGGCAAGGCCATCAAAACGGGCTTCATCACGCCCACCCATCGCAGCCAGCACCGTCATCCGGGATTTGCCAAAACCACGCTCGGTTAGAAACTTTGCAATCTGCCCCGGAGTTTCAGCCCCCGTGGTCAGTACCAGCAGCCGTGCATCTGGTTGAATGAACGCAATCATTTGCTCGACCGGACGACCATGTACCGTGAGCGTTTCGACATCTGCCAGTGACCACCCCATCCGCGCTGCTGCAAGCTGAAACGCAGAGAGCTGCGGATGATAGACGATCTGAGCTGGATCAATAGCGCGTCCGATCCGCGCGCCGACCGAGAACCAAAGCGGATCACCGGTGGCGAGCACGACAACTCTGCGGCCTTTCAGCCCCTCGATCGTCTCGATCAAAGCATCAAACGGATGCGGCCATGCAAGACGTTCCGCGCTCAGGTTCTCTGTGAGGGTGTGGTGACGGTCGCCACCGATAATGACTTGCGCAGCTTCGACAACCGCGCGGGTTGCAGGCACCAACCCGTCCATGCCGTCTTCGCCAATACCAACAATGTGCAGCCAAGGATCAGCCATCTTCGGGCAATCCTGCTGCGAGTGCATTGACGGCCGCTGATGCTATCGCAGACCCGCCGCGCCGCCCACGCAACGCGATGAATTCACAACCGCGCGCATTTGCAGCAAGTTCTGCCTTGCTTTCTGCGGCACCAATGAAGCCAACAGGGAACCCAAGGATCACAGCAGGCTTCGGCCAACCCTGATCGAGCAGCTCTAACAAATGAAACAACGCTGTCGGCGCATTTCCGATCGCGACGACAGCGCCTTCAAGATGGTCTTTCCAGAGTTCGACTGCCGCAGCAGAGCGCGTGTTTGCGATGTCTTTGGCAAGCGCAGGAACGCCTGTGGCGTTCAATGTGACGATCACCTCATTCTGCGCAGGCAAGTAACGCCGGATGATGCCGGCTCCGACCATTTCGCAATCACAAAGAACGGGCGCACCGGCTGTCAGCGCAGCATGGCCAACCGTGGCAGCCTCGGACGAGAACGCCAATCGATCCGCGATCTCGATCATACCGCAGGCATGAATAAGACGCGTGACGACCGGCTGCATCGCGGGCGCAAACCGATCCAACCGCGCCTCTTGCCGCACGGTGGCAAAGCTTTGCGCGTAGATCGCCGCGGGGTCTTTTTCGTAAGGGCGCAATGATTGACTTTCGGAGCAGTTGGCAACCGCCGGAGCCTCCGGCGGGAGTATTTTTGGCAAAATGATAGACTAGACGGACTTTACCTTGCGCGCACTTTCCGGACCATGCGGATGTTTTGCATGGGGGTATTCGGCGTGATGGTGGTGGTGATCGTGGTCGTGATCATCTCCGTGGTGATGATGGTGGTGATCATGCCCTTGCTCGGCCATGATCAGGCGGCACATGCCTGTGCAGAAACTGTCACAATGGATGCAGTCTGCGACGTTTGACCCCGGTGCATTGGCCCCCTGCCCTTCCACATGGTGGTGATGGCTTTCCTGTACCGCGCCGACTTCGCCTTCAAAACCCAGCACTTGGGTCCGGTATTTGCACAACACGCACGTGGGCGGCGGCACCGCACCAAAGGCAGGGTGTTTGCGATCTTCGGGGCTGATGTGATGATGCTTGCCATCCTCAAGCGCCAGCACTTGCTCGCGATAGGCACAGATCCCGCAATTGGGAGGCGGTGTGTCGCTATCCTGCTCCATGATCCGTTCTGCGAATGTCTCAAGCACCTTTGGGTGATCCCCGAGATAGCCCGCCTTTACGAACTGGATATTGGGATACTCTGCGGCAACCTGATCAGTGAAACCGTAGATTCGGTCGATCAGAATGCCTGAAAACAGGAAATACGGGAAAACGATAACCCGCTTGTAAGGCAAGCATGCCACATGTTGCAGACATGGTTCTACAAGTGGGAAAGTCACACCGGAATAGCCCACTTCGCACCAGCCGAACCCCATGCCTTCCTGAAGCATCCGTGCGATTTTCGAGACATTACCGTTTGCATCCGGATCTGAGGCCCCGCGCCCGATGACGACCAGACAGGTCTCGGTCAACGGCATCTCACCATAGGCGGCATTGGCCTGATCGACGGCTTCCTGCACGCGGCCAGCAGCTGCGGCAATCATCTTGGGGTCGACCCCCAACTCGCGCCCGTAGCTGACCTGCATATCATGTTTGGCCGCATAGGTATTGAGGACGGTGGGGATGTCATTCTTGGCATGCATCGCCGCGAAAAGCATGCCGGGCACGGCCAGAATGCGATCGCACCCGGCCTCACGCAGGTTATCAAGGCCGTCACGGATCACAGGGTTGGCGAATTCCAGATAGCCATAGTCCGTCATCCAGTCAGGCGGCAGGTAGGCAGGCAACTTGTCCGCGAGCGTTGCGAATTCGTCCACCGCGGATTGGCTACGCGAGCCATGCCCGCAGATCATGACACCGGTTTTCATGCGGCTTCCTCTTCCATCTCTTCGTCGGGCTCCGCCTCTTCGCGATCCTTTTTGCCTTTCAGCGCGCCCCAGAGTGCTGCCAGACCCGCAAGTCCGATAGCTGCCCCTGCGACCCAGTGATCATGGCCCGCCACATCGGCCCAGTGGCCGGGATGTGCATGTGCGCTGCTTGCTGTCAAAACCAGCATGACTGTCATGAGTATCCGCATGGGCGTCCCTTCGTTTTGCCACGACCAGAGGCCCGCATCCTTTCGCGAGATCCCGACGATGTGGTGTCTGGCCCCCTTATTGGGTCGACCGCTTCACCACCAACCGCTCTGGCCACTGTGGGCTTCGTCTTTGGCAGGTATAGTGACGCTGATATCCAAGGGCAAACGCTTAAACGACAGATTGGAACATCTAGGCGGCAGGTCACACAGCTCTGTTTTCGGCTATGTGCAAAAACGCACTCTGGATGCGCTCTGGAAGACCTTTGTTCATGTGTGCTTTCAGAATAGGTCTGCAAGCAACAATGAAGAGGATTTCTGATGGGACAGCTGGTCGACGGTGTATGGCACGACGTTTGGTATGACACGAAAAAAACAGGCGGGGCCTTCGTGCGCAAGGACGCGAAGTTTCGCAATTGGATCACCCAAGATGGCGCACCGGGTCCAACTGGCGTGGGGGGCTACAAGGCAGAATCCGGCCGCTACCACCTTTATGTCTCTTATGCATGTCCTTGGGCGCACCGCGCGTTGATCTTTCGGGTGCTCAAGGGCCTGACTGACCACATCAGCATTTCAGCCGTCCATCCCGACATGCTGTCGGACGGATGGACCTTTGAAACCGACGACCATGGTGCCACGGGTGACACGCTCTTTGGCTTCAAGTTCGCGCGCGAAGTCTACACGAAAGCTGTTCCCGACATGAGCGGACGGGTCACAGTTCCGATCCTTTGGGACAAACACACGGATACGATTGTCTCAAATGAATCATCCGAGATTATTCGTATGTTCAATGCGGCTTTTGACGGCATCACGGGCAATGCGGACGACTATTGGCCGCAAGACCTGCGTGACGCGATTGCCCCTGTGAATGACCGAATCTACGACACGCTCAACAACGGTGTTTACAAATCTGGCTTTGCAACGACCCAAGAAGCCTATGACAAAGCCGTCCATCCTCTCTTTGACACGCTCGACTGGCTGGAAGACCGTCTTTCCAAGACCCGCTATCTGATGGGGGATCGCCTGACCGAAGCCGACTGGCGGTTGTGGACCACACTGATCCGGTTCGATCCAGTGTATCACCTGCACTTCAAGTGCAATCGCAAGCGGATCGCGGACTACCCAAACCTGTCAGGCTATCTGCGAGACCTTTATCAGGTACCGGGTGTGGCCGAGACGGTGAACATGGAGCATATCGTCCGACACTATCACTACAGCCATGAGACGATTAATCCGCACCGGATCATCCCGATCAACCCGGACCTCAATCTCGACGAACCGCACGGTCGCGGGGGCTGAAACCATAGTGTTGAACAATCGCCGCAAGATCATCCGGCGGCGTTGCCGCCTCGATGAACGCGCGCGCATTCGCGGAGTGCTGGAAGATCGAGCCATCAGAAAAGAACGTCGTGTTGGTGACAAACACGACGTTCGCATCGGGCTGGCGGAACTGGGCGAGATCGGCGATCGCGAGGGCGCTGCCTTCTTGCAAGACAAGGTCCAGTACAATCACATCAAAGCGCATGGATTGGATCAGGTTCAACGCGCGTTCGCCCGTCGTTGCCAATGTGACTTGCACATTAAGACGCTCGAGATGACGCGACCACATGGCGCCAAGGGATTGATCGCTTTCGACAATGAGGGCGTGCATTTTATGACTCCGGATATCACTCATTAATTTACAAACTGGAAAGATAACTTAACCGCATGTGAACCGAAGTCGGTCGAAAGAGTTAACGAATGGTTAACAGTTGCGATGATGTGTACCAATGGGCAGGTTCCCTCACGAAAGCTTGTGCAAGTGGCGAGAATCCGCTTGAAAGATGCGCGGATGAACCGGGAGCAAAACATGACGACATGGATCACAGTCTGCGACACCTGCAAACGCGAAGGTTGGGATGCAGGCGACATGGCGCAAACCGATGGTGAGGCACTGGCTGCTTTGGTAGAAGCCTCTGCCGACGGCAAAGCAGACATCAGAACCCGTCGGGTTTCTTGCTTGATGGGATGTAGTCATGGCTGCAACGTCGCCATCCAGGCAGACGGCAAACTGAACTATACTTTGGGACGCTTCGAGCCGGATAGCGCAACTGCTGAGGGTATCGTGGCCTATGCTGAAAAGCATGCAGCATCCGAAACCGGGCAAGTCCCATACCGTGAATGGCCGCAAGCCATCAAAGGGCATTTTGTCACCCGCCACCCCCCGATCCCGGACGAGGCATGACAACCGTCAGAGACCATGGCGGCGGGATCGACGCAGCGATAGCCAAATATGGTGGCACACGACAGACGTGGCTTGACCTGTCGACAGGTATCAACCCCGTTCCCTATCCAAGGCCAACGCTTCCAGCCGATGCCTGGACAGCTTTGCCCGATCACGGCGCGTTTGATTTGCTTTATGCCCGCGCGCGCAGTTTCTGGAAGGTCCCGCAAGGAGCCGCACTTCTAGCCGCATCAGGGGCATCCGCCATCATCGCCGCCATGCCGCGCGCCCTTCCCAAAGGGACCGCCCACATTCCGGGGCCAACCTATAACGAACATGGCGCCGCTTTTGTCGGGGCCGGCTGGGGTCTCGACATGGCGCCGACGCACACCATGGTCGCGGTGCATCCCAACAACCCCGATGGCCACATGTGGCAAGCCGACGACATGAAGGCGCGATACACGATCATCGACGAGAGTTTTTGTGATGTCGCACCGGAACAAAGCCTCATCGGCCTTGCTGCACGCAAGAACACTGTCGTGCTCAAGAGCTTTGGCAAATTCTGGGGCATGGCAGGCTTACGGCTTGGCTTTGCGATCGGAGATCCAAAACTGATTGCCAGGCTCACTGACCTGCTGGGACCATGGCAAGTTTCGGGCCCTGCACTGGCAATCGGGGCCGAAGCGCTCGCAGACCCACATTGGGCCGACGACACCCGTGCCCGGCTCAATCAGGATACTACGCGACTGGATGCATTGATGGGGCAGGCAAAAGCCAAGCTGGTGGGTGGCACGACGCTCTTTCGGCTTTATGAGGTTGAAGATGCAGCCGCCCTGCAAACGCAACTCGCGCGCGGACACGTCTGGTCGCGCACATTCCCCTATAACGCACGTTGGTTGCGCTTGGGGCTGCCTGCCCCGAGCCGCTGGACCCAATTGGAAAGCGCCCTGTGACGCTGTTTCTTGGCATGTTGCTGGACGCGCTTCTGGGCGAACCGAAGTGGCTTTGGAATCGCATGCCTCACCCCGCCGTGCTGATGGGCAAGGCAATTGCGTGGTGTGACGACCGGCATAACAACGGAGAGAATCGCAAGCAGACCGGCATTCTGGTGATGGCAGGTTTAGGGCTTGGCGCCCTCTTTCTTGGTTGGGTGATCTCAATCGTGCCCGGCAACTGGCTGGATGTCTTGGTCATCGCGATCCTTTTGGCGCAAAAATCACTGGTGGAGCACGTCAAAGCCGTCGGTGACGCCCTACGTTTGTCGCTTGGAGACGGGCGGCGGAGTGTCGCCATGATCGTCGGACGAGATACGAAAGACATGGACGCCCCCGCCGTTGCGCGATCAGCGATTGAAAGCGCGGCCGAGAACCTGTCCGACGGCGTGATTGCCCCGGTATTCTGGACAGTGGTTGGCGGGCTTCCGGGCTTGTTGCTTTACAAGATCACGAACACCGCAGACAGCATGATCGGCTACAGGACACCCAAATATGAACAATTCGGTTGGGCGGCCGCACGATTTGACGATTTGCTGAATCTGATCCCCGCACGTCTGACAGCATTGCTGATCTGGGCTGTTACTGGGTGCCAAGATGCAAAGGCCGTTATCGCGGAGGCGCCAAAACATCGCTCCCCGAATGCAGGGTGGCCCGAAGCAGCAATGGCCTACGGCCTAAAGATCGCGCTGAGCGGACCGCGCAGTTATGACGGCAAGATAAACGACTACCCTTATGTGAATGAACAAGGGAAAAAAATCCTATCATCGGATGATATCGATGCCGCTGTGAGGATCTTGTGGCTGACATGGGCGGCAGCACTCTTGACCGTGGGTGCCATCGCATTGGTCTAATTCCGCGCAACACCAATTGCCGGACTTGCACGCGACACAGCCGCTGCTAGGCTCACTGCCAACAATAAACGAGCGGAGACAGACCATGCGCACAGCCCTTGCCCTTATGCTTTTTGCAAGCACAGCCACAGCGCAGACCTGTGGCGGACCGGTGGGATCGTTCATCGCAGGTGTCAAATCCGAAGCAATGGCGCAGGGCTTGCCTGAAACCACTGTCGACGCTTTCTTTCGTGGGGCTGAAATCGATCAGGCCGTATTGCGTGCAGACCGTGCGCAGGGTGTGTTCCAACGTGACTTCATCAGCTTTTCGCGCGCGTTGATCAGCCAGAACCGGATCGACAACGGACGTGTCTATGGCAACCGCTTTGACAGTACCTTCAACGAAATTGAGCGGCGTTTCGGGATCCCGCGCGGCGTGCTATTGGCGTTTTGGGCTTTCGAGACGGACTACGGCCAAGTGCAAGGCAGCTTTAACACCCGCAACGCGCTCTTGACGCTTGCGCATGATTGCAGACGTCCTGAACTCTTTCGCCCCCAACTGATTGCAGCGATCGAGCTTTTCCGACGGGGCGGCATGGACCCGGCATCGACAACTGGCGCTTGGGCAGGCGAGATCGGTCAACTCCAAAAGTTGCCGCGCGAAATCGTGCGACAGGGGATGGATGGCGATGGGGACGGTGTTGTCGACCTGAAAGGATCATCACCTGATGCACTGATGACCGGTGCCAATGTCTTGTCCGCTTTGGGATGGCGGGCAAACGAACCGTGGCTTCAGGAAATTACCGTGCCCACAGACCTTGACTGGTCACAAACCGGATTGAACCACAAGGCCAGCGTGCGCGAGTGGGCAGATCGGGGGGTCCGTGCAAGAAACGGGTCTTTGGGACCGGCAAATCTACAGGCCTCGATCCTGCTCCCGATGGGGCGCAATGGTCCAGCCTTCCTGGCCTATCCAAACTTCGAGGTCTATTTTGACTGGAACAAGAGCTTTGTTTACGTCACGACGGCGGCCTATTTCGCAACACGGCTGGAAGGGGCGCCGGTTTACAACGCCGGAAATCCAAGTCCTGCGCTTTCCGGCGATGAGATGCAGCAACTGCAAACCAAACTGACCGCACGCGGCCATGATGTAGGTGGCATTGACGGCATCCTCGGCGCGATGACGCGCGCCGCAGTGCAGGCCGAACAAATGCGCCTCGGTCTTCCCGCTGATGCTTGGCCAACGCGGGAACTGCTGAACCGGCTTTAACTTCCTATGTTCAAAAATACCTCCGCCGGAGGCATCCGGATTAGGCCACCAGCGCCTCGGCTTTTTTGAGGTCAACCGACACCAACTGTGAAACGCCCTGTTCACCCATCGTGACACCAAAGAGCCGGTCCATCCGGCTCATGGTCACAGCGTGGTGGGTGATGATCAGGAACCGTGTCTCTGTGCGGCGCGTCATTTCATCGAGCAGGTCACAGAAGCGGTTCACGTTCGCATCATCCAAAGGCGCATCAACCTCATCCAGGACACAGATCGGGGCAGGATTGGCAAGGAACACTGCAAAGATCAGGGCAAGTGCCGTCAGGGTTTGCTCGCCGCCGGACAAGAGCGAAAGCGTGCTCAGCTTCTTGCCGGGTGGTTGGCACATGATCTCAAGGCCCGCCTCAAGCGGGTCATCGGACTCCACCAGAACCAGCTTCGCTTCACCACCGCCAAACAAGTGGGTGAAGAGCATACCGAAATTCTCGTTCACCTGCTCGAAGGCCGTCAAGAGCCGCTCGCGACCTTCCTTGTTCAGGCTGGCAATACCAGTGCGCAGGGCAGCAATAGCCGCCTCAAGGTCGGTCTTTTCGCCGACCAGACCGTCATGTTCGACCTGCACTTCTTTGGCGTCTTCTTCGGCACGCAGGTTGACTGCACCCAAGGCGTCCCTCTGGCGCTTCAAGGCGTTGACCTGCCCCTCGACAACCTCGGCGGCTGGCATTTGAACAACGTCCGTTTCGAGCGACTCCAACAGTTGTGCGGGGGTCACTTCTTGCGCTTCCATGATCCGCTCTTCTGCATAGGCGACGGTCTCGCGTGCTGCATCGGCGCGGGCCTCTGAGCGGGCACGGGCCTCGCGCGCTTCTGAGGCCAGGCGTTCTGCATCACGCTCCTCATGTCCAGCCTCGCGCAGGGCTGCATCAGCCTCGGCCAGTTTATCTGCAGAAGCACGGCGGCGTGCCTCCGCCTCATCAATCGCGTCTGCAAGTTCTGCACGTTTCGCGGCAATCTCATCGGGGGCGGCTGTGGCCTCTACCAACTCCGCCTGCGACGCCTCTTTCCGTTCGACCAGTTCGGCTGTCCGTTTGTTGGCAGTTTCCAAACGATGCTTCCAGCCACTGACCTCTTTGGTGATTTCCTGCGATCGTTTCAGACGCGCCTCGCCCTCGCGGCGCACCTCGTCAAATGCGGACCGGCGGGACATCATTGTAATCCTTGCGGCCTCTACAGTCATTTTGACATCTTCGACGGCGGCACGGGCGGTCTCAAGATCGCCAAGGTCAGCAGCCGCCTTTTCGGCCTCAGCAAGCGCCTTGCGCGCTGTCAATGCTTCTTCTTCATGGCGCTTCACTGCAAGACCAAGGCTTTCAAGGCGGCCTTGTGAAAGGTTTCGATCTGCTTCTGCGCGGCTCGCAGCACGGTTCGCATCAGCGACAGCACGATCTGCATCGCGGCGCGCCTGACGTGCTGCGTGATCGGCGTCGGTTTGCTCTTTCAGCATCGCGGTCAGCGTCTCATGCGCTTGGGCAGCACCGACTGCGGTCGCATTTGCCTCTTCCAGATCGCGCTTGAGTTCTGTCAGGCGGTTAAGCTGTTGCAAACGCAAAGCAGCCGCTGACGGCGCATCCTCGGCACCGGCGCGGAACCCGTCCCACCGCCAAAGATCACCTTCGACGGACACCAAACGCTGCCCCGGTTTCAGATCCGCCTGTAATCGCGCACCATCTGCCGCATCGACGAGCCCCACCTGCCCCATGCGCCGCACAAGAACCGGCGGGACGGTCACATAATTTGTGAGCGCCTTGACACCTTCTGGCAAGGTCTGTGGAGATGTATACCCCGGCAATGGAGCCCAGCCGGATTTCGCCTCACTGTCTACTTCTGGCGCACGCAAATCATCGGCCAAGGCCGCGCCAAGTGCTTTTTCATAGCCCCCCTCAACACGGAGCAGATCAAGAACCTGCCCACCTTCCGCGGTATCGCGCTCTACCAGCTTTGCCAGTGCTGTCACCTCAGCGCGCAGCGCATTGGCTTCACCTTCAGCCTCGGAACGCAAAGCACGCGCATCGCTTTCACGTTGCTGGGTCTCGGCGCGGGCCGCTTCTGCTGCGACCAAAGCCTCGTCCGCGGCAGCCGCTGCGGCCACTGCGGCCTTTTCCGCGTCACCCGCGGCAGCAAAATCAGCCTCGGCCTTTGAAAGGGCCGCTTCCGCCTCGGTGACGGCAGATTTGGCACGTGCGGCTTCTTCTTCGCTCTTGGCAAGTGTGGTGCGATTGTCATCAAGCAAACGCTGCGCCGACTGATGCCTCGCTGCGAGACGGGCGACGTCCTCGGTCAACTGTGTCAGATCGGCCTCGCGTTGCTGCAAGACACCGGCGGCCTCACTGGCCTCGGCTTGCGCCTCTTCCAGACGTGCTTCGTGGCCCTCGCCTGCTTTGGCAATTTCGCGCGCTTCCCATTCGAGCCGCTCAATCGTTTCGCCAGCATCACGGTTCAAACCGCTTTCGCGTTCGATATCTCGCGACAACTGGTCGATGCGCGCGGTCAGTGTATCGATCATATCGCGGGCGCGCTGTTCCTGATCAGACAGGGTATCGCGCTGAACCTGCAACCTTTGGAGGACTGCTGCCGCAATCGCCTCTTCTTCGCGCAACGGCGGCAAAGCATCCTCAGCGGCGGCGCGCATCTTTGCGGCCTCGCGCGCGGCTTTCTCTGCCTGCGCTGCGGCAGTCGTGCGGTTCTTGAGCTGTTCGCTGGCCGCCAACAGCGCCTCATCCGCTTCTTTCCACCGACGGAACAGTAGCATCCCTTCGGCTTTGCGGAGCTTGTCGCCAATCTCGCGGTAGCGGGCGGCCTGTTTGGCCTGCCGCGCCAATTGCCCCAGTTGCGTCGCCAACTGCTCAATAACATCATCGACACGTGTGAGATTGGTTTCAGCACCCTTCAGCTTGAGTTCTGCCTCATGGCGGCGCTGGTAAAGACCCGAAATACCCGCGGCCTCTTCGAGGATCCTGCGACGGGCTTTTGGCTTTGCGTTGATGAGTTCCGAAATCTGACCCTGCCGGACAAGCGCAGGCGAATGCGCGCCGGTGGATGCATCGGCAAACAGCATTTGGACATCGCGCGCACGCACATCCTTGGCACCAACCTTATAGGCAGACCCTGCATCGCGGGTAATCCGACGGATGATCTCAAGATTGTCATTGTCGTTGAACGCCGCAGGTGCAAGCCGTTCGCCATTATCGATCACCAGCGAAACTTCGGCAAAATTCCTTGCAGGTCTGGTTGCTGCACCGGCAAAGATCACGTCTTCCATCCCACCACCACGCATGGCTTTCGGGCGGTTCTCACCCATCACCCAGCGCAAGGCCTCCAGCAAGTTCGACTTGCCGCAGCCGTTGGGGCCGACAACGCCGGTCAACCCGTCTGCAATGATCAGATCGGTCGGGTCTACGAAGCTTTTGAAGCCATTCAGTCTTAGTTTGCTAAAGCGCAATGATTCGGAGCCTTCGATTCCTCAGGGTGGGAAAGCATCACCCCGACGCCGCGCATGAGTCAACGGCTGACCCCCTGTATCTGCGACAACCTGCCATGTTATCCACAAGATATTGCGGTTTGCGGCCTCATTTAGCCGCTGAAGGCGCATTGATCGCGGGCATGTGAGCAAAGACATGCCTTGCCAGCGGCATTGCGCAAGTTACCTCCCTTCCAACGCATGGAGGCTACAGATGCTACGACACATCACATTCTTGGTTGCAGGGATCGCGCTTGGTGCAGTTGGCACGGTTGCCGTCGAGAATGGGATGCTATCTCCTCACAACGACCACGGCAGCCATGCGATCGGTGCGGGCCCATACCTCGACCTCAGCGATGATCGCAAAAACATATGGCCCGACGATCTGCCCGTTCCCACACTTGACCTTGAGATTGAACCGGACCCCGCATCCGGCCACAACCTGTTGATCACGACAGACGGGTTTCGCATGACACCCGAAGACGTCAATGGACCGGTAGAGGCCGGAACAGGCCACGGGCACCTGTTCGTGAACGGCAAAAACATCGGACGGCTTTATGCAAATGTCCGGCACTTGATTGATCTGCCGAAAGGCGAAGTGACGATCCACATGTACCTAGGTGGTAACGATCATAAGGTCTGGGTCGCAAACGGCCAGCCACTGTTCGTGGAAGAGACATTCTTCATCGAATAGCCCCCTTGCAAGACGGACGCTCCCCCGCCAAAACTGCAGCGTCAAAACCGCTTGTTGAGGGAACTACCATGCCAGCCAAAATTCCAGCCACCGTTGTGACCGGGTTTCTCGGCGCGGGAAAGACAACGCTCATCCGTCACATGTTGCAAAATGCGCAAGGCAAGCGGATTGCCCTGATCATCAACGAATTTGGCGACCTTGGTGTAGACGGCGATATCCTCAAGGGCTGTGGCGACGAAGTTTGCACAGAGGATGACATCGTTGAGCTATCCAACGGGTGCATCTGCTGCACGGTCGCAGATGACTTTATCCCCACGATGGAGGCTCTGCTTGCCCGCGATGAGAAACCAGATCACATCGTCATCGAAACCTCTGGTCTGGCACTGCCCCAACCTCTGGTCCGCGCCTTCAACTGGCCGGGCATCTCGACCAAAGTCACTGTGGATGGGGTCGTGACGGTCGTCGATGGACGCGCAGTGCATGATGGACAATTCGCGCATAACATCGCCGCCGTAGACGCCCAGCGCGCGCAGGACGAAAACCTGGACCATGAGACGCCACTTTCTGAACTGTTCGAAGACCAGATCGCCTGTGCGGATATGATCGTGGTCAACAAGACAGATCTTCTTGCCGCAGAAGAGGCAACCGCCTTGACTGGCAAACTCAAAGACGACGCGCGTGCAGGTGTGCAGGTGGTGAAGTCTTCCATGGGTGCCCTGCCCGTCGATGTCGTTTTGGGCCAAGGCATCGGTGCGGAAAGTGACCTTGCTGCACGGCATGAGATCCACCATCACCACCACGACGATGACGATCACCATCATGACCACGAACACGAACATGGCCATGATGAATTCGAAAGCTTCATTGTAACACGCGAAGAGGTGGTAGACGGCGCAGCTTTTGCCGAACAGGTTGCTGATGTGATCCGCGCACACGACATTTTGCGGCTCAAGGGCT
>CAYLMZ010000004.1:0-10630 GCA_964385035.1 uncultured Loktanella sp. | reverse complement strand
GCCGAACAGGTTGCTGATGTGATCCGCGCACACGACATTTTGCGGCTCAAGGGCTTTGTCGCGGTCGCAGGCAAACCCATGCGCTTGACGCTTCAGGCAGTAGGCCCGCGTGTTGACACCTATTTCGATCAGCCATTCGGCGATGCACCACGCAGTACGCGTCTTGTTGTCATTGGCGAAGCCGGGTTGGATCAGGCTGCCATTACTGCTGCACTAACAGCATGATCGTAATCGCGCGGACAGACCCGCATCACCCACAGGCGACGGCCTTGCTCAAGCAAAGCCACGCTCTGATGGAAAGTCTGTTTCCGCCCGAAGACAACTTTTATCTCGATATCGATGACTTGGTGTCCGACAGCATCCACTTCTTTACAGCACGGATCGGCGACACCGTTTGCGGAACCGGTGCTTTGGCCATCAAGGATGGATATGGTGAAGTTAAATCCATGTTCGTGGCCGAACACGCGCGCGGACAAGGTGTTGCCGATGCAATCCTCCGCCAGATCGAAGATCAGGCAAGGGCAGAAGGCCTGCCGGAACTGAAGCTTGAAACCGGCAATGTCCTGCATGCAGCTCATAAGCTTTATCGGCGCCATGGATTCACTGACTGCGGCCCCTTCGGTGACTATGCAGAGGCCAAGAGTTCCATCTTCATGACCAAGGCGCTTTGATGCATTTGCTGGCCGCAACCCCCGGCGCCATTTCCGACGGGACCGAACCCGTTGATCTTGGCCAGTCTCCGGCTGATGTTGTGATCATATCTGCGGCGGACACAGAGTTGGCGGCACTCTCAGAAGCAAGAGCAGAGCTCGCATCCCCGCCTACCCTCCGCTTGGCGAACATGATGCACCTGACCCACCCCATGTCAGTTGATCTGCATCTGGACGATTGCGCGACCAAGTCAAAGCTGGTGATCGCGCGTATTCTCGGAGGTGCAGGATATTGGAAGTATGGGCTGACCCAATATGCCGCGCGGCTACTTGAGGCAGGTGTCCCCTTTGTCGCGCTCCCGGGAGACGACAAACCGGACCAAGAGTTGCGCGAACTCTCGACCGTAACTGCGGCAGACTATGACGCGCTGTGGGCCTATTTTGTGGAAGGCGGCCCGGAGAACAGTGGCAACCTGTTGCGCTATGCCAAGGCGATGCTGCACGCGGGCGAGAAACCTGTCGCTGCTCGACCGCTGTTGCGCGCAGGTGTCTATTGGCCTGCTGCTGGGATCGCTGATCTCGCCGCAGCCAAGTCCGATTGGACTGATGGCGCCCCGATCGTTCCAATCATCTTTTATCGGGCCTTGGTGCAGGGCGCAGGCCTGAACCCGATCAACCGATTGACGCGCAGCCTTCTGAGAGCGGGCCTCAACCCGCTCCCGATCTTTGTGGCCTCGCTGAAAGACCCGCTTTCAACAGCGACACTGAAGAACCTTTTTGCCGAAGCGCCGCCGGATGTGATCCTTAATTGCACCGCATTTGCGGTTGGCAGCCCCCACGACGGGGATGACAGCCCCGACAACCCGCTTTTGGAAAACGCGGCGCCGATTTTTCAGGTCATCCTGTCTGGTGCGTCTGAGGAAAGCTGGGCTGATGGGCTGCACGGCCTGAGCGCGCGTGACATTGCCATGAACGTCGCTCTGCCAGAAGTGGACGGGCGGGTGCTGTCCCGCGCCGTGAGCTTCAAGGGGGAGGCCTATTTCGACGAAGCCACTGAATGCCCGATCGCGACCTATCAGGCACGTGGGGACCGGATCGACTTTGTCACACAGTTGACAAAGGCATGGGCAGCACTGCGTCACACGCCCGATGAGGTCAAGAAAACCGCACTCGTGCTCGCCAACTATCCCAACAAGGATGGACGGCTGGCAAATGGAGTGGGCCTTGATACACCTGCAGGCACGATCCATGTGCTGAACTTACTCAACGAAGCAGGGCATTCGGTTGATCCTCCGACCGACAGTGCGACGCTGATGGATCAGATCATGGCCGGCCCGACCAACTGGCTGACGGATCGGGTGGCAAAAGAGGGTGGAGAGTTCCTGCCGCTCCACACGTACCAGCAGCATTTCGACAGGCTCCCTTGGGATCTCAAAGAACAGATCAATGCGCGCTGGGGCAGACCAGAAGACGACCCCTTTATCATTTTGCCAAAAATACTCCCGCCGGAGGCGACCGCCCCGTCAACCGGTGCAGGTTTTGCATTGTCTATCCATCGGTTTGGCAATGCAGTTGTCGGCGTTCAACCCGCACGGGGCTATAACATCGACCCCACGGACACCTACCATTCTCCGGACCTTGTGCCACCGCACAACTACCTCGCCTTCTATTTCTGGCTGCGGCACCACTGGGGCGCAGATGCCATCGTGCATATGGGAAAGCATGGCAACCTTGAATGGTTGCCGGGCAAGGCGGTCGCTCTCTCTGAGACCTGCTGGCCCGAGGCGATCCTCGGACCGACCCCGCACATTTACCCGTTCATCGTCAACGACCCCGGCGAAGGAACCCAAGCCAAGCGCCGCACAAGTGCAGTCATCATCGACCATCTGACACCACCCCTGACACGGGCCGAAAGCTATGGCCCCCTCCGCGATCTCGAAGCATTGGTCGACGAATACTATGAAGCGGCAGGGGTTGATCCGCGCCGAATCGATCATCTGCGCCGCGAGATCCTGTCGCTGTCTGATGTGACGGGACTGGCAAAAGATGCGGGCTTTACCGGGGATCAGGACAGCGATCTTGGCAAACTTGATGCCTATCTTTGCGACCTGAAAGAAGCGCAGATCAGAGACGGGCTGCATATTTTCGGACAATCGCCCAAGGGCGTGCAGGAACGTGACCTTGCCATTGCCTTGGCAAGGGTGCCACGTGGGGATGGCAAAGGCCCGAATGCATCGCTCTTGCGCGCGCTTGCAAGTGACCTCGACCTCGACATTGATCCGCTGGACTGTGACCTGGCCGCCCCTGCTGTGGCCAAGCCGGATGCGTTGGCAGGTGACGGTCTCTGGCGGACCAACGGCGACACGGTTGAACGCCTTGAACGCCTGAGCCAACAGCTCCTTGATGGCGCGGCAACGCCACCGGGGGCAGCCAGCGAACTTGTGATGACCGAGATCACCACGTCGATCCGACCAACCATCGCGGCCTGTGGCGTCAACGAAGGCCATGCAATCCTCCAAGCCCTGTCCGGCAGGTTTATCCCCCCCGGCCCTTCTGGGGCACCAACACGCGGGCGTTTGGATGTTCTGCCTACGGGCCGAAATTTTTACTCGGTCGATAGCCGCGCGGTGCCGACGCCCACGGCTTGGGCTCTGGGGTGGAAATCGGCCAATCTGCTCATTGAAAAACACCTCCAGGACCACGGCGATTGGCCGCGCACCATGCTGGTGACGGCGTGGGGCACAGCGAATATGCGCACCGGTGGCGACGATATCGCCCAGGCCCTCGCCCTGATGGGCGTAAAACCGAAATGGGATAGTGCCAACCGCCGTGTGACAGGGTTTGAAGTCTTGCCACAAACGGTTCTGGGCCGTCCTCGCGTCGATGTCACATTACGCATCTCTGGGTTTTTCCGCGACGCTTTCCCGCAATTGATCGCACTCGTTGATAGTGCGGCAAGGGCCGTGCAGGAGATGGACGAACCAGCAGACGTCAATCCTGCCGCCGCCCGCAAACAGGCCGGCGAAGATCAGACCCGCGTCTTTGGCTCCAAACCCGGCGCATACGGGGCGGGCCTGCAAGCGCTGATTGACGAGCGTATCTGGGCAGACAAAACCGATTTTGCCGAAGCCTATCTGGAATGGGGGAGTTACGCGTACGGCAAAGGGGCCGAAGGACGCAAAGACCGCGCGGCATTCGAGGCCCGCCTGTCCCAGACCGAAGCCATCGTCCAAAATCAGGACAACCGCGAACATGACGTCCTTGATAGTGACGACTATTACCAGTTCGAAGGCGGGGCCGCGGCGGCTGTCAGCACCTTGCAAGGACAGGACCGCCCGATCTACCACAATGACCATTCGCGACCGGAACGCCCCGTCATTCGGACGCTCGACGATGAAATCGGGCGCGTGGTGCGTAGCCGGGTCGTGAACCCCAAATGGATCGATGGGGTCAAACGGCACGGCTATAAAGGCGCGTTCGAAATTGCAGCAACAGTCGACTATCTCTTTGCCTTTGCCGCCACGACCGGGGCGGTGCACAACCACCACTTCGATCTGGTAGAAGAGGCCTTCTTGGCTGATCAGGCGACCCGCGATTTCATCGCCGATGCGAATGCGCCGGCACTCAAAGAAATCGCCCAGCGCCTGCAAGAGGCCATCGACCGCAACCTTTGGCAGCCCAAGTCCAACTCGGCCCGCGCGCGAATCGCAGGACTGCTGGAGTGAGCAATGACACCAGAGATGATGTCGCCCGAAGACCCATGCCTTGCTGATGTACTTGCGCTGATCCACCGCGCCTTTTTGCCGATGGAAGGTCGCATCGATCCACCGTCATCGATCCGACATTTCGATCTCGCTATCATCGCAGACCACGCCGCAAGGCACGAGCTGGCTGTGCTTGGCGGTCCACCCGTTGCCGCGATGATCATACAGCCGCAAGACGACACGCTTTATCTTGGCAAGATCGCGGTAGAGAGGACGGCCAGACGCAAAGGCCACGCGCGGAAGCTGATTGAATTTGGGGCAGAGACAGCCCGCTCAATGAATTTGCCGTCGCTCACACTGAAATCACGCATCGAGCTTGTCGAAAACCACGCGACGTTCCGTGCACTCGGATTTGTCGAAACCTGCCGGACCAGCCATGCGGGTTTTGAGAAACCGACCTCCATCACATTTACCATGCTTGTTTGACGGGTTAGCCTGTCCGTCTAAAGGGGAGCCGAACATGACCGAAGACACCGACCGCCACGCAATGAAAATGGCCAAGAAGAAAGCCGCGCGCGACAAGATCATGGCCACCAAGACGGACAAGAAGGGTCTTGTGATCGTGCATACAGGCAAGGGCAAAGGCAAATCGTCTGCTGCCTTCGGAATGATCTTTCGCTGCATCGCCCACGACATGAAATGCGCCGTCGTCCAGTTCATCAAAGGTGGTATGTCGACCGGTGAACGCGACCTGATCATGGCTAAGTTTAGCGATACTTGCGCGTTCCACACCATGGGCGAAGGCTTCACCTGGGAGACTCAGGACAAATCCCGCGACATCGAAATGGCACAAGCTGCATGGGCCAAAGCCAAAGAGTTGATCCTGGATGACACACACCACATGGTCCTACTGGACGAAATCAACATTGCGATCCGTTATGATTATGTCGACATTGCAGAGGTTGTCAGTTTCCTCAAAGACCACAAGCCAGAGATGACCCATGTCGTTCTGACGGGGCGCAACGCCCACGAAGACCTGATTGAAGCCGCTGATCTGGTCACCGAGATGGAGTTGGTCAAACATCCGTTCCGGTCAGGCATCAAAGCGCAGATCGGGGTCGAGTTCTAGCGGCTTTGCCAGCATGTCACAGTTGCAGCTTTCCGGGCAGCAGCCCATCGCACAAGGCAGGCAACGCCATGTCTATTTGCACCCGTCTGATCCCGGCAAACTGGTGAAGGTGCTGAAGCCCCGTGATGCGCTAGAACCGCTCTGGACCTTCCGCAGCCTTACGGACCGGCTCTTGCCTGCTGCGCGATTTCGGCAAATCCGCAAGGAACACCAAGAGGCACAGCGCATCCATGCACGCGCAGTAGAATCCCAAGAAACGTCACCGCTGGCGCGTGTCTACAGTATCGTCGAAACCGATATGGGTCGTGCGAGTATCACTGATCGTGTAACGACGGATACCGGTCGCCTCGGGGAGACGCTTTCAGCACGAATTAAGGCAAGATCACTTGATCAAGCCGATCTGGATCTGCTCAACGACATGATCCGGCGACTTTTTTTGTTGAATGCGAGGGCCAGTGACTTGAACATGGGGAACATTGTTTTTGGGCATCGACATCGCGACGGCCAACTTGGCCCGCGCGAATGTGTCTTAGTCGATGGCTATGGTGATATCCATGCGATCCCGTTGCGCAGCATGTCCGGCGCTTTCAATCAAAAGAAACTGCGTGACAGGCTGGAAAGACTGGCAAGCGCTACAAATCTTCGTCTAGACAATGCCACAAGAACACTCGTCCAGACGCCTTCGGGTTGAACAGCAAGGGAAACTGACAGCATGCCAAAACATCGCGTTTTGACCGAATTCGGGATGGGCACCAGCCTGCGCCGTCAAGACTATACCGAGGCCGCGCGTCGTGGGTTGCAGGACGCACTCTGGCATAACTCGATCAATATGGCAGAGCTTTACGGATTTCCCAAAGAAGCAATGCTGATTGACGTAGACGTGGGTGTGCAACAACCGGATGCGGTCGATACTGAAAGCCTCAAGACCATCTTTCCTTACGGCCAGCCTACCATCAGCGTCCATCATGGTGGGCTAGATATTCCCCGCACCGATGGTGGAAAACCGACAGTCATTGCCAATGTCGCGATTAACGTTTCATTCAAGATGGAGCGCAGCTGATGGACCAACGCATTATCATTGAAATGGGGATGGGCAACGATCTGCATGGTATGGACTACCAAAAGGCTGCCCGCCGGGCGATCGAGGATGCAATTCGCCACTCGACTCTACCCATCTTTGAAACCACTGGCCTCAATCACACCGAGATGCGGGTGCAAGTCACGGTAGCGGTGCAAGAACCTGAAAAGCTCGATACAGATGCGCTGACAGCAGGACTGCCGCGCGGGCGTGCGACGGTAACGGCAACACAGGGCGGGCTGAATATTCCCAACCCGGAAACGGGCGAGACCGCAGTCGTCGCGACAGCCGCAGTTGAGGCGTTTTTGCCCAGCCAGATCGGAAAGTGGGTTCAGACCTAAATGGAGTTGACCCAGTCTCATCGGGATGCGCTAGCCGATATCTTACGTTGGCGGCGCGATGTGCGCCATTTCCTGCCCGATCCTGTAGGGGAAGAGGTGCTGGACCGCCTACGCAATGCCATGCAGCACGCGCCCTCTGTCGGCAACGCACGGCCTTGGCGTGTGCTTGAGGTCGATGACACTGCAAAAAGAGCAGCCATCACTGCCAATTTTGAAGCTGCCAACGCCGTCGCAGCAGCGCAATACAGCGCTGAAAAGCGGGCGGCATACAACAAGCTCAAATTGGCCGGCCTGCGCGAAGCACCGATACATCTTGCAATCTTCACCGAAACGGCGCCCGCCGCTGGCCATGGATTGGGGCGCCAGACCATGCCCGAGATGCTTGCCTATTCGACCGTCGCTGCAATCCACACGTTGTGGCTCGCTGCCCGGGCCGAGAACCTTGGAATGGGATGGGTCTCAATCCTTGACCCTGACGGCGTCAGGGCGATCCTTGCTGTCCCTGAGACGTGGCAACTCACGGGGTATTTCTGTTTAGGCAAAGCCGCCGATGACAGCGATACGCCGCTCCTGCACCGCAACGCGTGGCAAGAAAATACCGAGACGACCTGGCGTAAGGTCTGACCACCTGAGGCCCAGTGCTACTTTGCGGCGGCACGAACCGCACTCAGGGTTGCCCCTGTCGACAAGGCCTCGTCATCCACACGACATTCGATGATCGCAACGGTGCCAGCAGCCTTGGCGCGCGCGAAAGCTGCGGGAAAATCTTCGGTCCGTTCGACCAATTCTCCATGTCCGCCATAGGATCGGGCAAAGGCTGCAAAATCAGGGTTCATCAGTGCTGTCCCTGAAACGCGGCCGGGATAAGTCTTTTCTTGATGCATCCGAATGGTGCCATAACGTCCGTTATTCATGATGATGACAATGGGTTTGGTGCCATGCTGGACCGCCGTTGACATCTCGTTGCAGGTCATCTGGAAACATCCGTCTCCGGCGAGACAAACAACGGTCCTGTCAGGATGCGCAAGTGAAGCCGATATAGCCGCGGGAAACCCATAGCCCATGGACCCAGAGGTCGGGGATAGCTGGGTGCCGTGGCCTTTGTAGACAAAGTAGCGATGCAGCCATGCCGCATAATTGCCAGCCCCGTTGGTGACGATCGCATCATCTGGCAGATTGTCCGACAACCACCTGACCACTTGCTCTTGTTTGAGTGCTCCGGGGCTTTCTTGAGGGATCAACCACGCGTCGTAGTCGGCGCGGGCTGACGCGGTCCAGCTTGACCAGTCTCCGGCTGCAGGTGCTTGCGCCAGGGCGGCGACCGCTTCGGTCGCGGTCATTGTGAGTGCAAGGTTGGGGGTGTAGACCCGGCCAATCTCATCAGCATCTGCATGAATATGCACGATTACCTTTTGCGGATCAGCGGGGTTCACATAGCTGTAGCCGCCCGTTTCGATATCGCCAAAACGCGTGCCCAACAGTAGCAGAAAGTCAGCCTCTTTCACGCGGGCCGCAAGGCGGGGGTTGATCCCCACGTTCAGATCGCCCGCATAGCAAGCATGGTGGTTGTCAATCATGTGCTGACGACGGAACCCGACAGCGACGGGGATGTTTTGCGTTTCGGCAAAGGCCTGCAAGTCCGCCTGTGCTTGATCAGACCAATGGGGTCCGCCCGCCACGACGAGCGGTTTTTCAGCCTGACCAAGGGCATGCATGATCGCCTGCAATGCGTCCGGCCCCATTGGCATCGGTAAGCGGTGTGGAATGTCGATATCCGTCACATCAGCCTGCGCACTCAGCATGTTTTCCGGCAGAGCGAGAACAACAGGCCCGGGGCGTCCTGACATTGCGACACGGAATGCGCGTCCGATATACTCTGGGAGCCTGTCTGTATGATCCACTTGAGCGACCCATTTGGCCAAGCCACCGAACACTGCGCGATAATCAACTTCCTGAAATGTCTCACGATCAGTATGCCGGTTGTCGATCTGGCCTACGAACATCACCATCGGGGTGCTGTCTTGCATGGCGATGTGGATACCAGCAGAGGCATTCGTCGCCCCCGGCCCACGGGTGACGAAACAAACACCGGGCGTCCCTGTCATTTTGCCGTAGGCTTCTGCCATCATTGCAGCGCCGCCTTCCTGACGGCAAACAATGTTGTCGATCCCGCTTTCAAAAAGCCCGTCAAGCGCAGCAAGAAAGCTTTCCCCGGGGACGGAAAAAACACGTTCCACCCCAAGTCGCACAAGCTGGTCGCTTAGTATCTTGCCGCCATGCCGGATCATCTGTCACCTCTCTCAAACGCGGGCTCACCATGTGGCATGGCCCACCCCAGCGCAAGCGCTTGGTTGCATCCATGCGCGGTCGCTCTAGGTTTTTGCGCAGGCTAATGAAAGGACAGTCATGACAACCTTATTGGGCATTTCTGGCGCTTTGCGCAAAGAATCGACAAACACCAAATTGATCCATGCAGCGGCAGACGTCTTTGCGCCCGATACCTTCGTTTTGGCGAACCTGAACCTGCCGCTTTATGATGGCGACCTCGAAGACACCGCAGGCATCCCCCAGCGTGTTCAAACCCTTGCCGAACAGATCGCCGCAGCCGATGCCATCATCATTTCGACGCCAGAATACAACAAGGCACCTTCTGGTATCCTCAAGAACGCGCTGGATTGGGTCAGCCGGACCAAGGGCGGGCCATGGAAAGACAAGCCGGTGGCAATCATGTCCGCCGCTGCGGGGCGCGCTGGCGGAGAGCGCGCGCAGTCAGCGTTGCGCCTGATGATGGCCCCGTTTCGCCCGAACATCCTGCAAGGTCCAGAGCTGATGGTTGCAAACTCTGGCGAGGCCTTTGACGAAGCCGGCAAGCTGACAAATGATTTCACCAACAAGATACTGTCGGAACTGATGGACGAGCTTAAAGGGCGGATCTAGCAATTTCACCTGTCTGCAAAGTGTCGGCAAAACGTATGGCAAGCGTATGGCAGACGGCCATATGCAGCGGTGGCCAAAGGTGGACTGGTATTCGCTGCCCCCGCCGCCTAATTTGAAGATCAAGACCTAGTCAAAGAGGGACCCGATGGCACGTGGTGCAGGTGGAAGTGATGGTGGAACAGGCACGTTCCTGATTGGGCTGATCATGATGGTCGGCGGCGGCTATCTGCTGCTGAATGGAATTGTCGTGCGGCCCGTGATCGGATTTGGATCACGCATGTTCGGAATTGGCGGTTTCCCCGTGACGACAGGCATGATCCTGATCCCGTTCATGTTCGGTGTCGGGATGATCTTTTACAACGGACGCAACTGGCTCGGATGGGGGCTGGCAGCGGGATCGCTTGTAGCACTGGTTTTTGGGGTCATCGCCAATATGACTCTGCAGTTCGCACGGATGAGCGCCTTTGACCTGATCGTCATCCTTGTCCTGCTTGTCGGTGGTCTGGGATTGTTTTTGCGATCACTGCGCAAAAGCTAGCAAAAGATGGCCAAGGCCTGCTCGATCCCAGAAATCACCAGTCAACTCTAATACCCCAATGCACATCCGTCCTTACGGTGATCGCTTCCTGCCTCCAACACACCGCTATCATGGATCATGATCGCCTGTGATCCGCCGATCGGAACTTCGGGCACTACGACTTTATGCCCGATCTCGGCAAGCTCTGCGCGCACCGCCTCGCTGTAGCCCCGTTCGATCTTCAGTTCACCTTCGCTCGCAAAGGCGCGAGGGG
>CAYLMZ010000003.1:0-55445 GCA_964385035.1 uncultured Loktanella sp. | reverse complement strand
GCGAACTCGCACACATCGGCGCAGGTCTGGCAGCAATCGGTTCCGGCGCAGCCGCGATCGGTGTTGGTACAGTTGCAGGCAACTACCTTGCTGGCGCACTGCGCAACCCATCCGCTGCTGCTGGTCAGACAGCAACACTGTTCATCGGTCTCGCATTTGCAGAAGCCCTGGGGATCTTCGCGTTCCTCGTATCGCTTCTGCTGATGTTCGCAGTCTAAGAGCGCGACCCATATCCTTACGGCTGACCGACGCCGCCTAAACGCAGGCGTCGGTCAGTAAACTTTCAAGGTATTCGGGGGCCATCATGGCAACAGAAACAACAGAAGCCGCAGGGGTCTGTGTCGACGCAGGGGGTTCCGCCCTCGGCATGCCACAGCTTTGCGCAGATTGGATGCCCAACCAGATCTTCTGGCTGGTGATCACTCTGATCGCAATCTACTTTGTGATGTCACGCATCGCCCTTCCGCGCATTGGTGCGGTTCTGGCAGAGCGTTCTGGCACGATCACAAATGATATTGCCGCGGCCGAAGAGCTGAAGAACAAAGCGGCGGAAGCCGAGGCTGCCTACGAAAAGGCACTCGTCGACGCGCGCGCCGAAGCTCAGAAAATCGTCGCCGAGGCGAAAGCCGAAATTCAGGCAGAGCTGGATGTCGAGCTGCAAAAAGCAGACGCCCAGATTGCTGCCAAGACAGCCGAAAGCGAAGCAGCGATTGCTGAAATTCGCGCAGGTGCCGTCAAGAGCGTCACGCAGGTCGCCAAAGACACAGCCAAGGAATTGGTGGGTGCATTGGGTGGATCGGCAGATGCCAAGACGATCACTGCGGCCGTCAATTCACGGATGAAGGGATAAATCATGCGTTTGATGCTTACTTCCCTTTTTGCGCTTGCAGCCAGCCCTGCGCTTGCTGCAGGTGACAAGCCATTCTTTTCACTGGCCAACACCGACTTTGTTGTCACCATTGGTTTCGTCGTGTTCATCGGCATTCTGCTTTACTTCAAGGTCCCGGGCCTTGTGGGCGGGATGCTGGACAAGCGTGCTGAAGGTATCAAAGCAGAGCTTGATGAAGCCAAAGCTTTGCGCGAAGAAGCCCAGTCGCTGCTGGCCACTTACGAGCGGAAGCAGAAAGAAGTTCAGGAACAGGCTGACCGGATCGTTGCCGCCGCAAAGGAAGAGGCGACCAACGCCGCGACCGCTGCAAAAGACGACATCGCCAAGTCCATCACGCGCCGCCTTGCTGCCGCGGAAGAGCAGATCGCAAGTGCGGAAGCTTCTGCCGTCAAAGAAGTGCGCGATCAGGCCATTGCTGTGGCTGTTGGTGCGGCCAAGGACGTGCTTGCCAAGCAGATGGATGCAAAATCCGCTGGTGCTTTGATCGACGAATCGATCGCAACGGTGGGCGACAAGCTCCACTAAGGACCTCTGATACAATCAAAAGGCCCTGCTGGTGTGAACCGCAGGGCCTTTTTGTTTGTCTGCCTATTTTCCCGCTTCGTGCTCCAGCCGCTTTTGGGCATAGCTTTCGTTTCTGTCAGCGCGCTGTTGGTCCGACAGGGCCGATTCCACAAAGCTGAGATGTGTTTCGATCGCTGCGCGCGCCGCAACAGGATCACGACGCTGAAGGCTTTCGTTGATCTGCCTGTGATGATCCAACAGCGTGTCACGCGTCATCCGCTGTTTGAACATGATCGTGCGATTGTAGAACACGCCTTCGCGGAGCAGTTCGAACATTGACCGCATCATATGCAGCATGATGACGTTGTGACTCGCCTCTATGATCGACAGGTGAAAGTCAGCATCGAGGTGGGCCTCTTCGGCGGGATTGCGCTTTTGATGCGCGGCTTCCATCTTTTCAAAGATTGTATTGATCACCTTGAGATCGGTGTCGCTGGCCAAGCGTGCTGCCCGCTCAGCGGCCAGCCCCTCCATGTCGCGGCGGAAACTGATGTAGTCAAAGACTGCCTCGTCATGGGTCGCAAAAAGTGTGACGAGAGCGGGCGAGAATGCGGATCCCAATACCTCGGCCACATAGACACCCGCTCCGGCCTTCGACATCAACAATCCCCGGTCCTGCAATTCGGCCAGTGCTTCGCGCAAGGACGGACGTGAGACGTTCATCCGTTCGCTGAGTTCACGTTCAGAGGGCAGCCTTTCGCCCGGGCGAAGAATTCCGCGCAGGATGAGCCCTTCGATTTGCCGGACAACCCCGTGCGACAGCTTTTCTTGTTGGATAGGTTCGAATGGCATTGCGTGCTCCTGATTGGTAAAAAGATATGACCAAGTGGTGCAATTCACAACAAGAAAGGGGCCGCCGATTGGCAGCCCCTTCGCGTGCGCTGTCAAAGCGACTTAGTTCGGTGTGATGATGATCTCGACGCGGCGGTTCATCTGGCGGCCCTGCGCGCTCAGGTTCGATGCGATTGGCTGGTTTTCACCAGCACCGATAGCGCGGACGCGGCTTGGTGTGACGCCGCCGCTGATCAGAATACTGGACACCGCCTGTGCGCGGCGCTCGGACAGCCCTTGGTTAAAGCTTGCGTCACCCACGTTGTCGGTATGACCGATTACGTTGACGGTTGTGTTCGGGTAGCGGTTCAACGAGTTGGCGACGATCAAAAGCTCATTCTGCGATACAGAAGAGACGTTCGTGCTGTTTGTGGCAAAAAGCAAATCCTGGCTCAGGACCACCACAAGATTGTCACCGTTGTTGGAAACGCCCACATCGTTGCGGAGAGCACGACGCAACTCTTCTGCTTGCCGGTCAAGGTTGTTGCCGATGGCTGCGCCACCGGCGGCGCCAAGTGCTGCACCGATGAGGGCGGCTTGGTTGCGGCCACGGCGGTCGTCATCGTTGTTCAGGATCAGGCCAGTAACGGCCCCACCCAATGCGCCGATCACGGCACCTTGTTGCGTGTTCTGGTTCTGGTTTGGTCCGGTTGCGTCGCAAGCCGCCACAAAGGTCAACGATGCCGCCGCAATCACGAGCGGGAGTTTCTTAAGTTTCATGGTCATGGTTCCATTTGATCTATGGCGCATCAGGCACCGTTCTGGATGGGGCACTCTATGCCGATAACGCCCATGATATCCAATAACGGAACCGTGGCCAGCGGGCTTTTGCTGATGTCAGTTGATATCAGCCAGCTTCAACACGCGCCGATTCCCACGCGAGCATCGCCCGTTTGACCGGTAGCCCCCAATGATAGCCCCCCAATGCCCCTGATTTTCGCAAGGCGCGGTGACAAGGGATCAGCCAGCTCACAGGGTTGCGCCCTACGGCTGTCCCCACAGCACGGACAGCCTTTGGTTTGCCGATGGCTTGGGCGATCTCTGAATATGTTGTGACATGGCCCGACGGGATCGTCAGGAGTGCTTCCCACACTTTCAGTTGGAAAGGCGCCCCGATCATATGCAGCTGTGTTTCACCTGCCATCCCGAGCGCTGCCGTCGCCCATTTTGTCAGTCGCGTTGGATTCTCGACATAGTTGGCTTTCGGCCAGCGCGATTTCAAATCCGCCATTGCCGGTGCGGCACCTGCTTCCGCCGCGAAAGCCAGCCCGCAGATACCGCGGTCCGTGCCCATGACGAGTGCGGGGCCAAAGTGGCTTTCAAACCACCCCCAAATGATGTCGAGCCCATCCCCATCGCGGGCGTAGTCTCCGGGGCTCATCGCTTCCCACCGCACAAATAGATCGTGGAGGCGTCCGCTTCCTGACAGGCCGACGGCTTGCGCGGTTTCAAGGGTCGTGAAACGTTCTTTCAAAAGCGACTTGGCGTGACCCAGTGCGAGATACTGTTGATACCGTTTTGGCGAAACGCCAACCCAGGTTGAAAAGAGACGCTGAAAATGCGCGGGGCTCATGTTCATCTCGGCGGCAAGGGCATTGAGTGACAATGGCGTGTCGCCTGCGGCATCGATTGCTTCAATCGCGCGGCGCATCACCTGATAATGATATGTTTCAGTCTGTTCCATAGCCACGAAGGTAAGCAGGGCGACGCCCAAGAGCGACCCGAAAATTGCGCATCTGTCGCTTGCCCCCGCCCTGTCGGAAAGGCATACCGATGCAATGGCAAAACAGCTTGATTACAAAACGATCCGCGAGATCTTTACCCGCTTTCATACAGCAGACCCTGAACCAAAAGGTGAGCTGGAGCATGTCAACGTCTACACGCTGGTCGTTGCCGTGGCGCTGTCGGCGCAAGCGACCGACGTGGGTGTGAACAAGGCCACGCGTGCCCTGTTCAAGATTGCCGATACGCCGCAAAAGATGCTCGACCTTGGGTTGGAAGGGCTGACAGACCACATCAAAACAATCGGTCTCTTTCGTCAAAAGGCTAAGAATGTCATGAAGATGAGTCAGATCCTCGTGGACGAGTATGGCGGTGAAGTCCCCAATTCGCGTGCCGCGCTACAGTCGCTGCCCGGGGTCGGTCGCAAGACGGCGAATGTGGTCCTCAATATGTGGTGGCAGCAACCGGCCCAAGCCGTGGACACCCACATCTTTCGTTTCGGTAACCGCAGCGGTGTGGCCCCCGGCAAAGATGTGAATGCCGTTGAACGTGCCATCGAAGATAATATTCCGGCTGATTTTCAGCTCCATGCCCACCACTGGATGATCCTGCATGGGCGCTATACATGCGTCGCACGCAAACCAAAATGCGCGGCCTGTTTGATCCGCGATCTCTGTCAGTTTGAGGAAAAGAACCTATGAGCAACTACGACGTCATCGGGATCGGCAATGCGATTGTCGATGTGATCGGTCATGCCGAAGATACCTTTCTGGATCATATGGGCATCGAAAAGGGCATTATGCAGTTGATCGAACGTGATCGCGCCGAAGTGCTCTATGCTGCCATGCAAGACCGGACCGAGACACCCGGTGGGTCTGTCGCCAACACAATCGCGGGCCTTGGCAGCCTCGGACTTTCAACGGCCTTCATTGGCAAGGTCAAGGATGACGCGCTTGGCCGCTTTTATGCCAAGGGAATGGAAGAGGCCGGCACTGCCTTTCCCAACCCACCTGTTGCCGCGGCAGATGCCCCCACGTCCCGTTCGATGATCTTTGTCTCGCCCGATGGTGAGCGGTCGATGAATACCTATCTCGGGGCGGGGGCTGATATCGGCGAGGGCGACGTCTCAACCGAGATTTTCGAAGGCGGCAAGCTTTTGTTTCTTGAAGGGTATCTGTTCGACAAAGACGAGGGGAAGACGGCCTTTACCGCTGCCGCGCAGTCGATGCGTGCAGCGGGTGGGCGTTCGGGTATCACGCTCTCGGATCCGTTCTGCGCGGATCGACATCGTGCAGACTTTCAGCGCCTTGTTGCCGAAGAGATGGATTTCGTCCTTGGCAATGATGCCGAATGGAAGACGCTTTATGAAACGGATGATCTGGACGCGGCTCTCGCCCAAGCGAGTGCTGTATGTGAAACGGTCGTCTGCACCTGTTCTGGTGATCCTGTCATCATCAAACAAGGCGACAAAGAAGTGCGCGTGCCAGTCACGAAAGTGGTCCCCGTCGATGCCACAGGCGCGGGTGATCAATTTGCGGCAGGGTTCCTTTACGGGTTCGCGACTGGCCAATCCCTTGAGGTCTGCGGCCAAATGGGTGTGATCTCGGCTGCGGAAGTGATCGGACACATCGGTCCGCGCCCCAAGACCGATCTCAAGTCACTCTTCGTGGCAGCGGGCCTGATCTAAAGGGCAACAATCCTGAGCCACAGGCGGTCAAGCTCATCAATGAGGTCCGTATCGAAACGGGCCTCTTCCTTCCAGTATTTGCCCGAAGGAACATAGTAGCCCATTTGTTCTTCACGTTGCAGTGCCGCCTGCAAAAGCGTTTCGTCCCACGTGGCCGGGGTGATACCGCTCACCTCGTCCAGTTGCGCACGTGGAAAGACCAGACGGCTTTTGTCTTTTGAGAGATTGACCATGGCGCAGCCTTGACGGGCGGCAAGCGCCATCAACCGCGCCGATTTCGCTTCGAGCGAGCGGAGCGTCACGTCTTTGCGCAATGGGTCCGCTGTGCCCTTTCCGTAGAAATGGGTCTGGGCATCATCATAAACCATGTCACAGCCCATAACGGCGATCACCGATGGTTTCAGCGCGCCTAAGGCCCAGTAACTCGCCGTAAACGCCATCGTGCCACCGGCGTAGACGAAACCACCGTATTCATTCTGGATCGGTACATAGTCGGAGGCACGGATCACGCGTTGGTCGCGACCGGGCGCGTTGGGCCACCGGTCTTCGGGAAAGTCGTCAGGGTGAATCAGATCATCCCAATCGGCTCGCACACGCCATGCGTTGTTGATCGCAACGATGCGGCTTACCGGCGCGCGATCCCAAGCGGTTGCGGCAACGACATTCGGCCCGCTCCCCAAAATCAAAACAACTGTCACACCTTACTCCGTCATCGTGGAAAAGTGACACATAAAGCAGGCAGCACTGATATCGACCCTGACAAGCTTCCTATGTTCAAAAATACCTTCGGGGGTGAGGCGCGGGACGCGCCGAGGGGGCAGACGGCCCCCCCTTATGCCCCCTGCCTATTGCCCGAGTTTGGCGTGGACTTCATCAAGATCGATCTCACCCAAGGGCATTTTGTTGGACGGGTCTTCAAAGTCATATTTGAAGATCCGAAAGTCCTTTTTATACATCTCATAGACGATGTGCATGGACAGATCGTCGAAGTAATCCTCGACAGGATGCGCACGTTTGGGACCGTGCCCTTCGCTTTCATTGAACCGCGGAATGTCGCTCAATGCGATCTGATGCGGGGTCTCGACATTGTCCAATACGGTTTGCATGCCATCGTTGAACTTTTCGGTCCAAAAGATGTGATCGTATCGCCCCCCGTTAACGATGAAGGTCGAGATGTGACCGGACATTGCAGACCAGTGAATGTCCGGTTCCATGGGGCGACGCCAGCGGATTGTGTCGCGGGCAAAAAGCAGGAACCGGCGGAAGCTCTTAATCTGGTCGAACGCGAAACCGTTGTCAGGGTCCCCGACCTCGATCCCGTATTTCTGGACAAGCAGCGGAACCAGATTGCCGCGATAGTATTTGCCGTTACGCTGAATCCCGCAGATCTTGTCAAAGAACGAAGACAGGATGCGCGTATAGGGGTTGCGGACACAGGTGAAAGCATAGCTGTCGTGCGATTGAACATTGCGCACAATGGCCTGTTGGCTCCCGTCCAAGGCCCATTTGTGGATGCGATCCTTGGCGTCATGAATATCGCCATCAAAGAATTCGCCATGATCAGAGTAATACATGATCTGCCCGATCGTAGAGCATGCGCATTTCGGCACCACGCGGTAGACCATGCTCTCGCTTGTGGTCATCCAGGTTCCCGGAAAATTGGGCAAAGGGGTACTCCATAAAAAACTTGCTATACTTAAGACCAAAGAAACGCTGTAACTTCAATCTCTGTTCGCGCTATGACGGGCGTCGACAGCCGCAGTTAGTCAGAAGAACACACTCCAATGGCGAGAATTGCCTTCATTCTTTTGTGTCACAAGAACCCGGCCGCGATTGTGCGTCAGGCCGAACAGCTGACGGCGGCTGGTGATTTTATTGCGATACATTTTGACGCCTCAGCGCCGGGTGCGGACTATCAGTTGATCCGCGAACAACTGGCGGACAATCCAAATGTTGTCTTTGCCAAGTCCCGCGTGAAATGCGGTTGGGGCGAATGGAGCCTTGTGCAAGCCACCCTCAATGCAGTCGAGGCCGCAGCCGAAGCCTTCCCACGTGCAACGCATTTTTACATGGTGTCGGGCGATTGCATGCCGATCAAGTCAGCGGGCTTTGCCCATCAGATGCTGGATGCCAAAGACGCGGACTATATCGAGAGCTTTGACTTCTTTGACAGTAACTGGATCAAAACAGGGTTTCGCGAAGAGCGCTTGATCTACCGCCATTTTTTCAATGAGCGCACACAGAAGGTCAGGTTCTACACAGCTTTGCGCCTGCAAAAGCAGCTTGGGCTGACCCGCAAGATTCCCGCCGATCTTCGCGTAATGATTGGCAGTCAGTGGTGGTGCCTGCGGCGCCAAACCATTGAGGCCGTGCTTGCATTCGTCAAACAACGACGCGATGTCCTGCGCTTTTTCAAGACGACGTGGATTCCTGACGAAACTTTCTTTCAGACCCTTGTCAGACACTTGGTCCCGGGACGGGAGATCGAAAACCGCACGCTCACATTTCTGGTGTTTTCGGACTACGGGATGCCTGTGACTTTCTACAATGATCACTACGATCTGTTGCTCAGTCAGGACGGTTTGTTCGCACGCAAGGTCAGCCCGGAAGCGACAAACCTCCGCGACAGGCTTGGCGCGCTCTATGCCAGTGATCAGAGGGATTTTACGGTGACCGGAGAGGGGCAACGATTATTCAACTTCTTGACCAAGCGGGGGCGGGTTGGCCGCCGTTTCGCGCAACGCTTCTGGGAACGCGAGACCACATTGGGACGCAGCCGCGAATTGATGATCATTGCCTGCAAGAAATGGCATGTCGCCAAACGTCTGGTTGCGTCAATTAATGAGCACACGGATGTGCCCGCGTTAGAGTATCTCTTTAACGAGAATGACACCCCGCTTCCTGATCTGGGGGGCATTCAGAACACGCTCGATAAGCGTGCCCGCCACAGGCGTGCGACAATGCGGATGTTGTTTGAACACTACGGCTCTGACCGGCTTGTGATATGCCTTGATACGTCTGATCTGGATCTTATCACGGATTTCTTTTCGGATCGCGCCACCGTGCGTTTGCTGGAGGTCGAGTGCAGCTTTGATGACGCTTACCTGATCGGCCATGCCAAGCGTGTCGGACTGGCGGGCGAACAGACAAGCGCAGACACTTTTGCGCGCCTGTTGCCCACCATTCGCTCTGACATGGTCTATGAGCGTGAAGCGATCCGTGACGCAGCTTTCCAGAATGTGGCCCGCCTGCGCGAAACGGCGACGGCTGATGAAAACGCCCGCGCGATTGCGAGCTTCCTGAGCGTGCCTGACGAAACAGCACGCCAACTTGCCCAAACCCCGTATCTTTTTGTTGATTGAGGATCCAATGGACTACGCCTACGACGACCAGAACATCTTTGCCAAAATCCTGCGCGGCGAAATTCCCAACAAGACCGTTTACGAGAATGAACACGCCCTCGCGTTTGAAGACATCGCGCCGCAGGCGCCTGTGCATGTCCTCGTGATCCCCAAGGGGCCATACATGAGCCTCGACCACTTTGCGCGCGATGCAAGCGCGGAAGAACAGGCCGGTTTTTTGCAGGCTGTCGCCGAAGTCTGCCGGATCAGCGGGCTGGAAGACGGTTTCCGTGGCATCTCCAACACGCGCGCGCATGGTGTCCAAGAAGTGCCACACTATCATATGCACATTTTAGGCGGGCGCCCGTTGGGGGCTATGCTTGCCGGCTAGACCCTGTCCTGGACGGCGCTGCCTGGCGTGCCTCCGGCGGGAGTTTTTGGGGAGAAAGAAGTCAGCGCGATGCTGTCAGTGACAGGAAGACATCTTCAAGATGGGCTTCTTGTGTTTTGACGTCACGGATCGTGATCCCGGCGTCGCGCACAACCGAAAGAATATGATCTGCCGGTGTTTTGCCGCTTTGGTAGGTGAACATCAGCGTGCCGTCTGCATGTTTTTCTCCGGTAACGCCCGGCGGCAGCGGCGGCAAAGCGCAGTCATTCTCCGGCACGATGACCAGCGTCTTGCGATCAAGTCGCCCGAGCAGGTTCGCGGTGCTGTCACGGACAATCAGTTCGCCATGGTTGATGATGGCGATATCGTCGCACATTTCCTCGGCCTCTTCGAGGTAATGGGTTGTCAGGATAATCGTCATCCCTTGCTCGTTCAGTTTGCGCACATTGGCCCAAAGCATGTTTCGCAATTCAATATCAACGCCGGCCGTGGGTTCATCCAGCACCAGAATTTGGGGGCTATGTACCAAGGCTTTCCCCAGCAAAAGCCGCCGCCGCATGCCCCCCGAAAGGGATCGCGCATAGGCATCGGCCTTGTCGGTTAACCCGATCAGGTCAAGGATCTCGGCTGTGCGGCGCTGTGATTTTGGCACACCATAGAGACCTGCCTGCACATCAAGTGATCCTGCGGGGGTAAAGAACGGATCAAGATTGGGTTCTTGGGGCATGATGCCGATCGCAGCCCGCGATTGGCGCGGGTTCTGATCCTGATCAAATCCCCAGATGTTCACGGATCCGGCAGATTTCACGACAAGGCCCGCAAGGATGTTGATCAATGTGGATTTGCCCGCTCCATTTGGCCCCAACAATCCAAAAATCGATCCGCGGGGAATATCCAGATCGATACCTTTGAGTGCCTCTTTTGCGGCGCTGCGACCCGTCGCGGCATAGGTTTTCTGCAAACCTTCAATTTCTATCGCGTTGTCTTGCATCACTCTCTTTTCCCCGTGCCGCAGTTGCGGTATATGCGCCTCACTTAAGGCGCGCAGCCGCGCGCGGCAACCGGATGAGACTTGAACAATGACCACACCAGCCCCCGAGACCAAGATCGTCCACGACTGGCGTGTCGCCTGTGATGGCGGCGAAGGGGCTTTGGGCCATCCGCGCGTCTGGCTGCAAATCCCGCAAGAGCACGGCTGGATCGAATGCCCCTATTGCGATGCAAAGCTGATCCACAAGGATTTTGAAGGCAAAGTCTGAGCAGCAGCGCAGATTGCGCACAATTTCTGTTCGCTTTCGCGCGTTTCCTCACATGACATCGCGCTCTATGTCGCATCCAAAGCGATAAAGGAGCGACCCCATGACATTCCGGCCCGTCACGCAAACGACACATGCCCAACCCACGATGGAAGGCGCAGGGGTGCACCTGCACCGGGTCTTTGGATTTGGCGATCCCGGTGAAAGCGATCCGTTTCTGCTCTTGGATGATTTTCGCAACGATGTGCCTCAGCACTACGAAAAAGGGTTTCCATGGCACCCGCATCGCGGCATCGAAACGATTACCTATGTGCTTGAGGGTGAAGTCGCCCACGGTGACAGCCTCGGCAATGTCGGCACACTCGGCGCTGGATCTGTGCAATGGATGACAGCCGGATCAGGCATCCTGCATCAAGAAATGCCCAAGGGGAATGCAGCAGGTCAAATGCACGGGTTTCAGTTATGGGCGAACCTGCCGTCCTCGCTCAAAATGACAGCGCCGCGCTATCAAGACATCCAAGGGAGCGACATCCCCGAAATAATTGATGATGATGGCACCCGGGTGAAAATCATCACCGGCAACTTTTGGGGCAAGGCGGGCCCGGTCGACGGGATCGCGGCCGAACCGCTCTATCTTGATGTTTCGGTGCCACCCAACACACGCAAAACGCTGCCCGTGGACACCCGGGCTAATGCCTTTGCCTATGTTTTTGCCGGTGCAGGACAATTTACCGATGCCGCCAACCCAATCGGTGTACGCGTCGAAAAAGAGGTGGCGGGTCAGGAAATCAACATCCGTGACATGACAGGCAACCGGACCCTTGTCCGCTTTGGCAGCGGTGATGAGGTCACGGTGAAAGCGGGCCCTGAAGGCGTGCGTTTCCTGCTTGTCGCAGGGCGCCCGATTCAGGAACCTGTCGCGTGGCACGGGCCCATTGTGATGAACACGCAGGCCGAGTTGATGCAGGCGATGAAAGACCTGCGCAACGGCACATTCATCAAGTCCCAGCACTAGTCATTACCCGCCCAAAATATCCTGGGTGAGCTCCGCAGGGGTGAGGGCAAAGCCCTAGACCCCCCAGAACCGCGCGTATAGGTTCCCCCTAAACACTCTGGGGGTTTTCACATGGCGTTCGGCAAAGGCTGTCATCTGCATCTGATCGACGGATCGGCATTCATCTTTCGCGCCTATCATGCGCTTCCCCCGCTGACGCGCAAATCCGACGGACTGCCGGTGGGCGCGGTGAGTGGCTTTGTGAATATGCTGCAACGCTACGTCGAGGGAAACAATGGCCCTGAGGCCGCGACTCATGTCGCTGTGATCTTTGACAAGGGCAGCCATACGTTTCGCAACGACCTCTATGATCAATACAAGGCCAACCGAGACGCGATGCCAGAGGACCTGCGTCCGCAAATACCACTCACCCGTGTTGCGACCAAAGCTTTCAATATCGCCTGCGAAGAGATGGAAGGGTTTGAGGCTGATGACATCATTGCTACGCTGTCATGCCAAGCGCGCGATCTGGGCGGGCGGGTGACGATTGTTTCGTCGGACAAGGACCTGATGCAGCTGGTAGGCGATGGGGTCGAGATGCTTGATCCAATGAAGAACCGCCGGATTGATCGGGACGGCGTGATCGAGAAATTCGGTGTCGGACCTGAACGTGTTGTGGATGTGCAAGCGCTTGCGGGTGACTCGGTCGATAACGTGCCAGGTGCGCCGGGGATCGGGATCAAGACAGCCGCTTTGTTGATCAATGAATATGGTGATCTGGAAAGCCTGTTGGACCGGGCCGGGGAGATCAAACAACCCAAGCGCCGCGAGACACTGATCGACAAGCGCGAACAGATTGAACTGTCTAAACGCCTTGTGCAGCTGGATTGCGAGATGACGTTGGATTTCTCGATTGATGATCTTGAGGTGCGGGACCCTGACCCGGAAGTATTGATGGGTTTTCTGTCAGAAATGGAGTTTCGCACCGTCACAAAGCGTATTGCGGACAAGCTGGGAGTCGAGGCACCTGTGATAGAGGTCGCCCCACAAGTCGAAGAGGCGGCAGCCCCTGAAGCCGTCGGCTTTGATGCCGACAATTATGAATGTGTGCGTGACGCCGCGGCTTTGCAGATTTGGGTCAATCTGATCCGCGAACGCGGGTATGTTGCCGTTGATACCGAAACGACGGGACTGAATGAGATGATTGCCGATCTCGTTGGTATCTCGCTCTCGGTAGAGCCCGGGCATGCCTGCTATATCCCGCTCACCCACAAATCTGCCGCCTCTGATGACCTTTTCGGGTCGGATCAATTGGCCGAAGGTCAGATGGATAAGGCGGATTGTCTGGCGCTTCTTAAGCCTGTTCTTGAAGACCCTGCGATCATTAAGATCGGGCAGAACATGAAATATGACGCCAAGATCCTTGCGCGTCATGACATTGCGATTGCGCCCATCGACGACACCATGCTGATGTCCTACGCGATGAATGCAGGGCTGCACAATCATGGTATGGATACGTTGTCGGAACGGTATCTTGGCCATGAGCCGATCCCGATCAAACCCCTATTGGGGTCGGGCAAGTCTGCCATCACCTTTGATCGCGTCGCCATTGATGATGCGGTGAAATACGCCGCAGAGGACGCCGATATCACCCTGCGGCTTTGGCAGATGTTCAAACCGCAACTTCATACCAAACAGGTCACGACCGTTTATGAAACGATGGAGCGTCCTTTGGTCCCTGTTTTGGCCCAGATGGAGCGGTACGGGATCAAGGTCGACCGCGATACCCTGTCGCGCATGTCCAATGCCTTTGCGCAGAAGATGGCGGGGCTCGAGGCCGAGATTCAAGAAATGGCCGGGCGTCCCTTTAACGTAGGCTCACCCAAGCAATTGGGCGAGATCCTGTTCGATGAAATGGGCTTGCCCGGAGGTAAAAAGGGCAAGACCGGCGCCTATGCGACCGGGGCCGACGTGCTTGAGGATCTGGCGACCGAGCATGAATTGCCGGGCCGGGTGCTCGACTGGCGACAGTTGTCGAAGCTGAAATCCACTTATACGGACGCGCTTCAAGAGCATATCAATGCTGAGACGGGCCGGGTCCATACATCCTATTCAATCGCGGGTGCAAATACGGGCCGTCTTGCCTCGACCGATCCCAACCTGCAAAACATTCCGGTGCGCAGCGAAGAGGGTCGCCGCATTCGTGAAGCCTTCGTCGCGGACGCAGGAAAGACGATTGTCAGCTTGGATTACAGCCAGATCGAATTGCGCATTCTGGCTCATGTCGCAGGCATCGACACGCTGAAACAGGCGTTCCGCGATGGGCATGACATTCACGCCATGACCGCGTCCGAGATGTTTGATGTCCCCCTTGACGAGATGACACCGGACATCCGCCGTCAGGCAAAGGCGATCAACTTTGGTGTCATCTACGGTATCTCCGGCTTTGGTTTGGCCCGCAACCTGCGTATCCCGCGCGGTGAGGCGCAGGGCTTCATTGACCGTTACTTTGAACGCTTCCCGGGTATTCGCACCTACATGGACGATACTGTCGCCTTTGCCAAAGAGCATGGCTATGTGCAGACCCTTTTCGGGCGCAAGATCAACACGCCCCAGATTGATGCAAAAGGACCACAGGCCGGATTTGCCAAGCGGGCTGCCATTAATGCCCCGATCCAAGGCACAGCGGCGGACGTCATTCGCCGCGCCATGATCCGCATGCCAAACGCGATTGCGGGTCTCCCTGCCAAGATGCTCTTGCAGGTGCATGACGAACTCATCTTCGAAGTTGAGGACAGTGCGATCGATGACCTGATCGGCATCGCGCGCGATGTTATGGAGAATGCCAGCGATCCTGCCGTGAAGCTTGATGTGAAGCTTGCAGTCGATGCGGGGCAGGGTGCGAATTGGGCAGAGGCGCACTAGCCACATTACGACCTTCGGAACCGACGTGGACGGTGTTTCTGGGGCAAGGCCCTGCCAGCAAACATTTTTTTGACCTCGCGTGCATGTGACTTACCTTCTGGTTGTCCATCTGCATCCGCTGGAGATGCAGGTGGCGATAACAACCAAAGGGAAGGTTAATATGAAGAAACTAGGAATCTTGGCGATGACGGTCGGCGCGACAACACTCTTGTCGGGCTGCTTGGGAAGTGGCGAAGAAGGTGGTACAGTGCTATCGTCTGGGTTGTTGGAGCTGGACGTTCCAAATGCCGCAAGCAGAGCTGATTTGCCGGCTGATGTGAATGAGGCGTTGGATGCCCTGATCGAAGCCAATGAGAATGGCCTGTTGGATCTAACACCGGATGGCCGTTCGGAATATCGAGGTGACTTCATCTTGGCCTTGGGCGAAAACGATATCACAGTCACCGGTGATGCCAGCCTGTTTCTGGATCTTGATGCAACCGGCGGAACCTTCTCGATTTCGCCCGATGAGGCGTTGGACGAAGGAGAGGTCGTTGACGCAGGTGGTCATATCAGCAGCCAGATCACCGTGACCAATGGCGAGTACACTGGGTCCATCGAGTTTTCCAACCTCACGATCGGGAGTGGTGAAGAATTTCTGGATCTCAACATGGATGGCACTGTGAACGGTTTGTTCACCCAAGCAGGTGAAACTTTCGGTGAGTTCTCTGGCGGTTTGACCGAAGATGTGCCCGATGGTGCGTCAGACACATACGATGGTCTTTTCTTTATGGAATTGGGCGCGGGTCTGTTACCAGCTAGCTGAGGCTGTTAGTAACAACACGAAAAGAACTGGGGCCGCGTCCAACGCGGCCCCTTTTTTATCCGTTAGTTCACCGACTTCGCTTCAACGAGGTTGGCATCAGTCTTTCCATGCGATGCAATCTCGATCCGGCGTGGTTTAAGCGCTTCGGGCACTTCACGCATCAAATCAATATGTAGCATGCCATTTTCATGGCTCGCACCTGTGACCTTCACATGGTCGGCAAGGTGGAAGCGGCGTTCGAACGCGCGTGTGGCAATGCCACGATGCAGGTAATTGCGCTCTGTCTCATCAGCGGCCTTGCGGCCGGTGATATGCAGGGCACGGTCCTTGAGCTCGATCGCAAGATCATCATCCGAGAATCCGGCAACCGCAATGGAAATGCGCCATGCGTCGTCGTCGGTCTTTTCAATGTTGTATGGGGGATAGCTGTTCTGGCCGACGTCGCTGGCGAGTGCGCGATCCATAAGATCGGCGATCTGGTCAAAGCCAACGGTGGCACGGTATAGAGGTGTCAGATCAAATGCACGCATTTGGGTCATCCTTTCATAAGCGATAACAATGTATTGCCTTCCTTCTTGCGGACAGGCAGGGGGTGTTGGGACCCACTATTGGCATCCCGTACAGATTATGTGGGAAGGCGCTTAGGCCCTTTCAAGGGGGTCAGGGCCGGACGAATTTTGCGCCAGTGTCGTTACGTTCATTCACATTGATCATTCGCTGTGCCCCACCCGGACGTGCAGGCCCGAGGGTCGCAAAATGGGCCAAAAGGGCATTCAATGGTCCCGCCAGAGATGTCCCAAGCGAAACTTTCTGCCCGTTGACCTCTGCCATTGCCGATACGACCGAGGCAATGCGTGTCTGTCCATCACTCATCATAAACACCGGTGCGCCGCTTGATCCAAATTCCACATCGCACGTCATCACGATCACACCTGTTTGCAGGCCCAAGACGTTGCAGACCTCTTGCAGACTTGGGGCTTGCGCCCTTCCGCGCCCATAAGAAACAACACCCACCTGATCGCCCGTCAAAGGGCGCTGGGCAATCATATAGGGTTGCAGGCGGCTGTTGCGGATCGGCTGGTTCAACTCAAGCACAGCAATGTCCATTGCCACGGTGGAGGGGCTCGTGACCCCACCACGAAATTCGTATTCTGGATGGGGTATTGCGCGCGTCACCCCACGGGTGGCTTGCGCTTGCCCGTCTCTGAGCCCTGCAAGAAAAGTGAAACGCGTTGGATCAATCGGCGTGCCATCCGTTTCATAAAGACAATGCGCCGCCGTCAGGATCAACCGGTCCCGGATCAGGGCCGCAGTGCAAAACCCCTTGCCGCGAATGTCCAAACGACCAACAGCCTCCCATCCAAGGCTGTCTTGGCGTGTTTCAAGTGTCACCAGATCCGACGTTTGGGCATGCAGACGCAGAACACATGACATCACAAAGATGCTGGTGAATACGAGCAGTCGAATCATGTCATGTGCCTCCTTGAGTGAAAGGTCACTGACAGTTTCGGCAGGAATAAGGCGTTAGCGCAATATTGGAATGGCAGGTTCGACCTTGCCTGGCGCGGTCAGGGCAGGCGGTTGCGGCCCACCGGTCGCCCAATCCAAAAGCTCAACCGTATGGACAATCGGCACATCTGTCCCACCACCAATCTGCATCATGCATCCGATATTTCCTGCCGCGATGATATCGGGCGTCAGCGCCTCGAGCGTCTGAACCTTGCGTGCCTTGAGCTGCTTGGAAATCTCTGGCTGCATCAGGTTGTATGTTCCGGCAGAGCCACAGCAAAGGTGGCTGTCCGCAGGCTCAAGCACTGTAAAGCCAGCCTTTTTGAGTAGGTCCTTGGGATAGGTTTTGATCTGTTGGCCATGCTGCAAGGAACAGGCCGCGTGATAGGCGACCTTCGTGCCCTTATCGTCACCCTTTGGCATGTCGAGTTTCATCAACAACTCGGACACATCCATTGCAATCGCCGAGACACGCGCGGCATCTGCGGCAAGAGCATCATTGCGGAACATGTGACCGTAGTCTTTGACGGTCGTGCCGCAACCCGATGTATTGATCACAATGGCATCAAGCCCATCACCATCCATTTCTTTGGCCCAGGCTTTGATGTTCTTGGCGGCGGTGCCGTGGCTCTCATCTTCTTTGCCCATGTGATGGGTCAAGGCACCACAACATCCCGCACCTTCTGCGACCACAACTTCGGCACCCAGACGGGTGAGCAGGCGAATAGTGGCGTCATTGATGTCGGTATTCAGTGCCTTCTGGGCGCAGCCTGTCATCAAAGCGACGCGCATCTTCTTTTCCTTGGCAGGGAAGGTCTGCGGGTCATCGTTGCGGCTGACGGGGGGAATTGTCTTGGGGGCCATCTCGAGCATCGCACGCAGCCGCGCATCTGGCATAAACCGTGCAAAGGGCCTGCCGACTTTGGCGCCCAACAGGGCCACACGGAACCGCATTGGATAGGGCAGAATGCGCGCCAGCAACCAACGCAGCGCCCGATCTGACCAAGGGCGGTCATAGTTCTTTTCGATGTAGGCCCGCGCATGATCGACCAGATGCATATAGTGCACCCCTGATGGGCAGGTGGTCATGCACGCAAGGCAAGACAAACACCGGTCGATATGTTTGACGGTTTTGGCATCCGGTTTGCGCTCGTTCTCGAGCATATCCTTGATCAGGTAGATCCGGCCGCGCGGGCTGTCGAGTTCATCGCCCAATACCTGATACGTCGGGCAGGTGGCCGTACAAAACCCACAATGCACACATGAGCGCAAAATCTCGTTCGAGCGGGCAATGCCGGGGTCTTTGAGCTGTTCTGGAGTAAATGTCGTCTGCATTAGGTCATGATCCCTGGGTTAAGGATGCCGCGTGGGTCGAATTTTGCGCGCAGGCCGGATGTAATCGCGGCAAGGGCAGGGGCTTGGGGTTGGAAGGTGGGCACATCGGCTGTGCCACGGATCAGGGTTGCGTGCCCGTCAAACGCGCCAAGGGTCGCGCGCAGATCGTGACCACTCTCTGTCAGGGCCCAGATCAATCCGCCACCCCAATCGTACTGGACGGCCTTTGCGTTGATGCGGGCCACGAGAGCGGCTGCTTGCGATGGTTTGGCAGAGATGCGCCAGACATCACCCTCCTGCCCAGCCAAAAGACTGACATCGCGAACGGCTTGCCACGTGCTGGCATCATCACCGATCTCAACCGCAACATCGCCAAACCCTTTCAGGACATCTATCAATTGCTCGGCGCGGTATTTGACCGATGTTTCGAACCCTTCGATCCTAACCATCGTTTTAGCCATGCTGTCCGCAGCTTTGGGGAAATGTGCAGCACCAGTCGCCTCAAAAGGCGAGCCAAGCGCGGCGGACAGCGCGGCAATCGCCTTGTCGTCGGACAAGCCAGACAGCGTAAGCGTTCCGGTGCATTCGACATTGGGCAGCACCTTCAACGACACTTCTGTCAAAACACCCAACGACCCATAGGCCCCTGTCATCAGCTTCACGAGGTCATAGCCGGTCACATTCTTCATCACGCGGCCACCGTTCTTGATGATTGTGCCGGCCCCATCAACAAATCGCACACCGAGCATAAAGTCGCGGCACGCGCCAACAGCAATGCGGCGCGGGCCGGAAACATTGGCGGCGGCCATCCCGCCAAGTGTCGGGGTGCCGGTCGTGCCAAGCAGGGCACGGTGATCCATCGGCTCAAATGCAAGTCGCTGGTTTTCAGCAGCCAGTGTCGCCTCGACCTCTTCGACAGGGGTGCCAACAGCGGCCACCATAGTCAGCGCACCGGGTTCATAAAGACTGATACCGGTCATTTTGGCCGTGCTTAGCACGTCGCCGGTTGTCTTCCCGATAGGACGTGTTCCGCCACCCTCGATCCGCAAGGGACCGTTGGCCCCCTTGATCATCTGGGCCAGCTCTTCTTCGGTCGTCGGGGTCATCTGCGGACTTCCTATGTTCAAAAATACCTTGGGGGAGCCCCGTCAGGGGCGGGGGCAAAGCCCCGCTTTATGCCGCGCGCCGCGCGTCCGATGTTGCAAGCGGAAAGACCTTCGCGGCGTTCAAGAGCCAAGCAGGATCAAACACATCCTTGATGGCCATCTGCGCTTCAAGGTCGGCGGGATCATATTGCACATTCATCAGGTCGCGCTTTTCGATCCCGACCCCATGCTCACCAGTCAGGCAGCCGCCCACCTCGACGCACAGCTTGAGGATTTCGGCGCCAAAAGCTTCACATAGTTCCAGATCGCCCGGCTTGTTGGCATCAAACAGGATCAAAGGGTGCATGTTGCCGTCGCCTGCGTGGAAGACATTGCCGACATCAAGGCCAAACTCTTTGGACATCTCACCAATCCGCTTGAGTACGAAAGGCAGGGACGACACCGGGATCGTGCCATCAAGGCACATATAATCGTTGATCTGCCCCATCGCACCAAAGGCCGACTTGCGACCCAGCCAGATGCGACCCGCCTCATCAGCATCTTTAGCTTCACGCAGCTCAACGGGGTTATGCTTCGCCGCGATCTCCATGATCAGTTTGAGTTGCGCATCGATCTCTTGATCAGACCCCTCGACCTCCACGATCAGCAAAGCCTCGCACATCGGATACCCTGCCTTGGCGAAGGCTTCGGTTGCTTCGATGCAAGGGCGATCCATGAACTCAATGGCGACGGGCAGAATACCTGCCTTGATAATGTCGGTCACGACTTGTCCTGCGACCTCAGAGCTGTCGTAGCCCATCAAGACAGGGCGTGCGCCTTCGGGTTTGTGAAGGATGCGCAATGTGGCTTCTGTCACGACACCCAATTGTCCTTCGGAGCCGCAAATAACACCCAGAATATCAAGGCCGCCTGAATCCAGATGTGCCCCGCCGATCTCGACGACTGTGCCGTCCATAAGCACCATCGTGACACCCATCAGGTTGTTTGTGGTCACCCCATACTTGAGGCAATGGGCACCACCGGAATTCATCGCGATATTGCCCGCAATCGCGCAGGCCAACTGGCTGGAGGGGTCGGGGGCATAGAAGAAACCGTCAGTTTCGACGGCTCCGGTCACAGACAGGTTCGTCCGGCCAGTCTGGACCTTGATGTAACGGTCGTCATAGTTGGTCTCGATCACACCGTTCATCTTGGCGACACCGAGGATCACGCTATCGGCTGTTGGAAGTGCACCACCGGCAAGTGATGTGCCAGAGCCACGGGGGACCACAGGAACACCCATCTCATGGCAGACCTTCATGACTGCGGAAACCTCTTGAGTGTTGGCGGGCAGCACCGCGCAAAGCGGCGGACATTTATAGGCTGTCAGGGCGTCGCACTCATATGCACGGGTTTCACGTTCGTCCGAGATCACGGCATCCGCTGGCAGAACTTCTTTCAGGCGGGCAACAATCTGTGCTTTGCGCGACAAGACTGTCGGGCTTGGTGCTGGCATTTCCATCGGACGACTCCCTTCAATCGGATGATTGGTAAAAATATATTACCAATTTATTGTTCTGGCAAGTCTCATGCGAAATGCTAGACACATGTCATGCAACTTCTTGAACATATGACACTTCTTACACCGATTGATTGGATTGCGGCGGGGCTCATCGTCGCATCGTGGCTGATCATCGGGTGGCGTATTGAACATCCGGCCGCCGCGCGGCTGTCGGTAACTGTCTTGATGTCAGAGCGCAGGCGCGACTGGATGAAGGTTTTTGTCGGGCGTGATCCACGCATTTTTGACAGTCAGATTCTGGGCAGTTTGCGGCAGGGCACGGCCTTTTTTGCGTCGACCTGTCTGCTTGCAATTGGTGGTGTCCTCGCGTTGGTCGGCAACACGGAACCGCTCAGAGGTGTTGCTGCCGAAGTGACGGATATGGCCGTCCCTGTTGTCATCTTTCAGATGAAACTCGGGCTGGTGACGCTGTTCCTCACGAATGCGTTCCTGAAATTTGTCTGGGCGAACCGCGTTTTCGGCTATTGTGCTGTCATGATGGCCGCTGTTCCCAACGACCCGACCGATCCGATCGCCTATCCGCGTGCCGCACAAGCGGCAGAGCTGAACATCCGTGCAGCAATCAATTTTAACCGCGGCTTGCGGTCGATGTATTTTGCCCTTGGTGCCCTTGCATGGCTGCTGGGCGCGATCCCCTTGCTGATCGCTACGGCCATTGTTGTCTGGCTGGTTTGGTCACGTGAATTTGCATCGCTCCCTCGCCGCATTATTCTTGGAGATGCCGCATGAAGTTGTTTTGTCTATTTGCCCTTTCGCCGATGGCAGCACTCGCTGATGCGCCAGTCATGGAGAATGTTGTCGTCACCGGCGATCGCGTAGAGGTCACCCTTTCGCACCCTGATACCGGTTGGGATCATTATGCAGATGGGTGGGAGGTTCTGGATGCTGACGGTAATAGCCTTGGTGTGCGGACACTCTTTCACCCCCATATCGCAGAGCAGCCCTTTACGCGATCACTGTCAGGCGTTCAAATTCCTGACGGTGCAGAGGTGATCTTTGTTCGTGCGCGGTGCAATGTCGATGGCTGGGCAGATGACCTTTACGAAGTGCGTCTGCGTTAGTTTGCCCGACCCAGCCTATAGTCTGCAATGACAGGGTAGTGGTCCGTCGGCCATTCCCCTGCAAACCGTTCCCGGAGCACCACGGGTTCACCCGCAAGTGTTGCGTTTCCGGACACTGCAATGTGGTCGATTGCTGCGAATAGGTTGATGCCGCGGTTGAAATGGAAGGTTGCCCCTTCGACCGGGGCAAATTCCAGACCAGTCTCCTGTAGCATCTCGACCACCCGATCACCAATCCGGGCATTCAGGTCGCCGATGACAAAGACGGTTTCGCCCGTTTGAATCCATGGCGTGATCCGCTCAACTACCAGTTCTGTTGACAACAACCTGTTCGAGCGGCTGGCAAAGTCGGTGTGAATGTTCACGACCTTGAAAGTGACCGATGTTGCCTGATCGATAAACTCTGCCCAAGAGGCGAAGGCTGGGAACGACCCGTTGAACGTCCGCGAATAGATGACATCGGGGGTTTGGGAAAAGAAGAACCATCCTTGATCTCTCAGCGTGACACGATCAGGGCGATAAAGGATCGGCTGGGTCGACGGGAATACACGCGGATCACCAACAGCTGCGGCAGCGTAATCTGGATTATTGGTCAAAAGCCAATCGAGTGTCAGATTGGTCGCGCCGCCGCTTCCGCGGGCAAAACTTTCCATTTCCTGAAACCCGATCACATCTGCTGCAATCTCTTTGAATGCCAGATCCAGCGGCCCTTTGCGCCGTTCCCAGTCGCCCACAGACCAGGGGCCGGTGTCCTGGCCCAGGATGATGTAGTGGACGTTGTATGTCGCGATCCGCAGCGTTTCAGGGCCGGGATCGGCCAGCGCTTGAGTGCCTGAGTTCCTGATCGTCTGGCACCCGACCAATGCGACCAGCGCGACAAAGATTGCACCGACGAGCTTCAGGATTGTCACGGCCACTATCTACGCCCTTCACGCAGCCACGCTGCCACCATCAAAAGCGATGCCAACAACAAAAATGCCCACGCTGGCAGGAGGGGTGATATGCTGATGTCTGCGGTGCGATAGGCATCGCGCGGGGTGATCCCGATCCAACCACGCCCAGCAGCCGGACGCCCGGCCCGCACGGTGCGAATATCCACATCACTTGTAGCAATCGGCATAACGCCACCTGCCGTGCTATCGATCAAAGGGGTGAGCGCATCCGCATCTGCGATGGTTTCTTCAAACTCGCGCGGCGCGGATGGCCCAAGGGCGATCACGGCGTCTTCTGTGCCGTCAGTCAGACGGTAGAGCCCGATCTCAGGAGCGTCCCAGAGTGTTTCAAACCGTCCGGGTGAGACCTCTTGCAGCTGGATGATGCTTTCCGTGCCGTCTGGATGGGTGATGGTCACGTCCCCCGTTTCCAATCCCAGGGTGCGCCTGATGATCCGCATGGTTTGGCCTGTTGGCTCGACCCAAAGCGCTTCTTCTTCCAGCTCTGGCTCTTTCATCATCCAATGGGCCAGCCTGCGCAGCAGCTCTAACTGGGGGCCACCGCCTTCGTATCCGCGATCCCAGAGCCAAGAATGATCTGACGCAATCAATGAGACGCGACCCTCTCCGATACGGTCGAGCGTCAACAGCGGGCGTTCATCAAGCCCGGACATCACGGTCGTGGCCGTTTCAGGCACCAAGACATCCACAAGACGGAACCACCGCCCCCATCCCGGACCTTCCTCATCTGTTCCCGGCGCCAGAAGGTCGAGGCCCGCGGTCACCGGATGGCGCGCACCGAGATCCGTGATCTGTGGTATGAAACCTTCCTCAAAAACACGCGCGGTTGGTGCGCCGGGCAAAATCTGTCCGAGAGGTGAGCGATAAATGCTCTCCGCCCCCCCATATTCCGGACCGGACGAAATCAGGACCGCGCCACCCGACCGCACATATTCTCCGATGTTGTCAAAATAGGCGCTGGGCAAGATGCCGCGCCGTCGGTAGCGGTCAAAGATGATCAGGTCAAAGTCGTGAATCTTTTCCAGGAACAACTCACGGGTTGGAAAGGCGATCAGGGACAATTCGTTGACCGGCACGCCATCTTGCTTTTCTGGCGGGCGCAGGATGGTGAAGTGGACAAGATCAACCGCTGAGTCCGACTTCAGCAGGTTGCGCCAAGTCCTTTCCCCCGGATGCGGCTCGCCCGAGACAAGCAGGACGCGCAGCCGGTCACGGACACCATTGATCTGAACTACCGCGGCATTGTTACGGTCGGTCAGCTCGCCTTCTGCCGTTGGAATCGTGAACTGCAAGACGTTCATGCCGCCATGTGGCAAGGTGATTGGCAGGCGCACGTCTTCGTCAACAGGAACGGGCACCGTAATCGGGGCATCCCCGTCAATCGAGATCGACAAGGGAACACTCTCGGTTGCCGGGGCCGCCCCTTGGTCTTCGATCCGCAGTGTCAGTTGGACTTCTTCCCCGAGAATTGCAAAGGCTGGCGCATTTTCCACGACAAGTCGTCGGTCCCAATCGTCCGGTTCACCCGTCAGCAACAGATGCAATGGCGCTGGCAGGGCCGGTGCGCGTTCAAGGTCGTGCAGGCGACCGTCGCTGATCATGATGATGCCGGCTATGCGGGCTTGTGGTTCCTCGGCGAGGGCTTCTGACACAGCAGTCATCAGCGTGGTTCCAAGATCCCCTGCGCCATCGCCCACAGATACTTGGCGCATCTCAGTGTTCGGCAGGCGGGCCAACTCGGCAGTGACGTTCTCAAGTGCCGCTGCATTTTGTTCGGGCCGGGTGCTGAGACGTTGACTCGCACTTTCGTCGACGACCACCAAGACGATGTCAGAGAGTGGCTCCCGGTCCTCTTGTAAGAGCGAGGGGTTGGCAAGTGCGGCCAGCAGGGCGAGCCCTGCAAGACCACGCAACCACCATCCCGGCAAACGTCGCCACACAGCCAATCCAACCGCAAAGGCTGTCAGCGTCGCTACGGCGATGATCAGGACCCATGGCAGAAGCGGATCAAATGTAACGGTTCCGTTCATTACTGTCCCAGCCTGTCCAACAGATCAGGGACATGGACCTGATCGGATTTATAGTTCCCGGTCAGCACATGCATGATCACGTTGACGCCAAAGCGCAGTGCAATTTCGCGCTGGCGTTCACCAGACATGCCGCGTCCCACTGGGAACATGCGTCTGCCGTTGGTATCGACCGCCCACGCCCGGGCCCAGTCATTGCCGCCGATGATCACAGGCGTGACGCCATCGTTGAGGTTGCGAAACGGCATGCCTTCGATCAATTCCGCATCAGCGGGCGCGGCCTCGACCCAGACATCGCGGCTCGCATAGCGACCGGGGAAATCCTGCAGTAGGTAGAACGTGCGGGTCAGAACGTGGTCTGACGGGATCGGTTCAATCGGTGGAATATCGAGCGAACGGGCAATGGCTTGTAACCGCCGCCCTTCGGGCGAGCCGGACCCGAAACGGGCTGTATCAGCATCGCGCGTGTCAAACATGATCATACCGCCGGTCCGCAGATATGTGTTCAACTTGGCATAGGCTTCGCGGCTCGGCAGCGGTTGGTCGGCGGTGATGGGCCAATAGAGGAACGGGAAAAACGCCAGCTCATCCGTTTCCAGATCGACACCGATCGGGGCGGCAGGTTCGATCGCGGTCCGGCGGAAAAGCGTCTCAGAGATGCCGCGCAGCCCTGCGGCTGCAACTTCGTCAATCTCGGCGTCGCCGGTCAGAACATGGGCAAGCACAACTTCAGTTGTTGCGCGCAAGGCAAACTCATCATCTGACTGGGCCTGTGCCTGAGGTGTCCAGAGCAAGAGCAAAGCGATGGCGGCTGCGACATCGGCCCTTGGTCCACGCAAGCGTCCGCCAACGGCCAATGATGCCATGACATCAAGCAGCAAGGCCAGCAATGCTGCCCCCAGCAACCAGCCTTTCAGTGGTGTTTCTTGCGCCGCTTCCATGCCTTCGACAATGACGCTCGCGGGCCATTGGGCCACGGTCAGCGTTGTGTCCGCTGCCATGACATTGACGGCCAATTGTCGCTCTCCCCCGATGTAGAGACCCGGTTGCAGGTCGGAGCTTGGCACCATTTCGGCCAAGAGTTCCCCGGCAACCCCGGGCAGTGCGCTGCCGTCTTGCAAGCTGCCATAGCCATCCATGACAAAGCGGGGCAACCATGTGGTGCCGGCAAGCAGTACGTCGTCATCCGTCGTCACCCGTGTCGAGATCGCAAGGCGTTCCAACATCTGTACAAAGAGCCCTGACAGCGGCAAAGAGGACCACTCGGCGTTCGCGGTCACATGAAACAGGACGATCTGTCCTGATCCGGTGAGTTTGCGTGTCACCAACGGTGTGCCGTCTGAAAGTTGCGCAATCACGCGATCGGCAAGCGTCGGGTCGGGCTGGGCCATCACCTGCGATGTGACGCTCACATCATCGGGCAAGGGCAGTCCGAAAAACGGGCTGTCTTCGGCAAATGGGGCAAGCGCCTTTGGTTCACCCCATGACATCGCGCCACCCACACTGCGCCCGCCAGAACGCAAGCGCACCGGCAAAAGTGGATGCTCCTCTGTCCTGCCCAGATCAGACGCGGCCAGTCGTGGCCCCGCAAAGCGCAACAGCATACCGCCGCTTTCGACCCATTCCAGAATATCATCTTCTTCGCCGGCGGCGATATTGGCGACATCCGCAAGGATGATCACATCGGGGTTGGCCAACAGGATATCCGCAAGTGGCCCATCGATGATGTCGGCGGTCGGCTCAAGCGCTTCACGCAGGTAATAAAGCGGCGAGAGCAGATCGAGCCCTTCGCGATCATCGCGCCCGGCGATCAATGCGACTTCACGTCGGCGCAGCGCATCATCCGCAAGGCTGACAGCGGCAGCAGAGCGTTGTCCGTCAATCTCAAACCGGGTGATCCGGTTACGCAGTTCAGGCGGTAACACCATGGCAGTGTCGGCTGTTGGCTCTCCTGCGGCAAAGTTGAGGGGGACTGTTGCAAGTTGCCGTTCAACGCCTGCGGGATCAAGGCCGACAGCCGCCACTGTGATCTCTTGCGCGCTGCCAATCGGCGCGCGTGTCGCTGAGACACGGACTTCTCCGTCTTCGAATGTGGCAGGGCGCAGCCCGGTCACGGCGCGTGGAGTTTGAAAAACCGTTACCGTGCCGCGGTCCTGTAGTGACGCAAGCAGGTCCGCTCTGCCGTCCCAATCGAGGCCGTCGGAGATCCAATAGGTCTCAAACGTGCCATCCCGCTCGGCGAACCAGCTTGCAGTTTCTTGCGGTTGCCACGGGTGGGGCTGGATGTTGGGGAGCCTGTTTTGCCATTCCGTCGGGGATGCAAAGGGAAGCTCACCCACGGGAAGCTCTGTCAGGTTGACGACGGCGACCCTGCGGTCAGCGCGCGCCGCTTCAGACAAAAGGGCATCGACGCGGTCCATCCGTGCCTGCCAGTTAGGTGCACCTGCCCAGCTGCCATCGACCACGATCAGAAGATCGCCCGACCCTGTGCGTGCGTTTTGTGGGTTGAGCACGGGACCGGCAAAACCGATGATCACCGCAGCGACGGCCAACATCCGCAACAGCAGAAGCCACCATGGCGTGCGGTCCGTTTGATTGTCTTCGTCAACCAGCCCCAGCAGAAGCGCCACACCGGGAAAGCGACGACGCACGGGGGCAGGCGGCACGGCGCGCAGCAGAAGCCACAGGATCGGCAAGGCGATCAGGCCAAGCAGCAGCCATGGCGCCGCAAATCCGATCGGTCCAAGTGTCAGCATTGCTTATGCCCCTGGGGCGCTGCCCTGGACCCCGGAGTTTTTCTGCCAAGATGAAGAGGGCATCTGATCATCGTTGGTGCTCCATCGCGCCGTAGAGCCACAATAGGGCGGCTGTTGCGCTCTCACCTGTGTGGTGTGCGTGAAATTGCCAGCCTGATGTCCTTGCGAGCGTTTGTAGCCTGTCTTTGCGTGCCGCAAGCCGATCAAGATACCTGTCGCGCAGATCGCGTGCCTTGCGCGTTTCATGCGCCAGTGTGCCTGACATGCTTTCGAATATGGTGCGCCCATCAAACGGAAAGGCCTCTTCCTGCGGGTCGAGCACTTGAAAAAGTGCGCCCCCCACCCCGCGATCCGCGGCGCGGGCCAAGGCGGCTTCGACCGGTGCGATATCGCCCAGAAAGTCACTGATGAAGAGGGCGCGTGAATGAGGCAACATGCCTTGCGCCTCTGGGCTGCCATAGTCTGTGTCGCTGTCTTCGCTCAGCATTTGTGCCATTTTGGCAAGTTGTGCCTCGCCGCGGCGCGGAGGCAGGCGCAACCCTGTAAGGCCCACACGTTCTCCGCCGCGGATGAGCAGAATAGCCGTCGCAAGGCCGAGTACGCGGGCTCTTTGCCCTTTGGTCGCGAGTGCGGGCTCGGAACTGAACTGCATCGCCGCTGCTTGATCGACCCAAAGCAGCACTGATTGGGCGATCTGCCATTCCTTGTCCTGCACAAAATTTGTGTCGGCCCGCGCGGATCTGCGCCAGTCGATGCTGCGCGCCTCGTCATGTTGTTGCGCGGGTCGGTATTGCCAGAACGTATCCCCGTTGCCTGCGCGTCTTCGGCCGTGATCCCCCAAGAGCACAGTGTTCGCCAAATGCTCTGCCTCCGCCAAAAGGGGCGGCAGCGGCGCAGCAAGCGCTTCGGCGTCAGAGCGAAGGGTCAGCGGCAGGGTCATGCGGCGTCAGAAACCGTCGTGATCTGGTCTGCGACCGCATTGATGACATGGTGAATGTTCTCGCCCCTTGCGCGGGCGGCAAAGGACAAGGCCATCCGGTGTTCCAGCACAGGGACCGCCATCTTGCGCACGTCTTCGGCTGACGGCGCCAAACGACCCTCTAGCAAGGCTTGCGCCCGCACTGTCAGCATCAGGGCCTGTGCGGCACGCGGGCCCGGCCCCCAGCTGACGTTCTGGCGGATGATGTCGGGGGCGCTGTGATCATCGGGGCGGCAGGCGCGGACCAGATCAAGGATCATCTCGACAATATTTTCGCCAACAGGCATCCGGCGCAGCAGGGTTTGCGCATCCAAAAGCTCTTGGGCGGTAAACACTTCTTCCGAGGTCGCCTCTGTCACACCTGTGGTGGCGATCAGAATATCCCGTTCCGTATCGCGGTCGGGGTAGGGCACGTCAATCTGGACCAAGAAGCGGTCAAGCTGGGCTTCTGGCAACGGATATGTGCCTTCTTGCTCGATCGGGTTTTGTGTGGCGAGTACATGGAACGGCACACCAAGCGGACGATGCTCGCCTGCAATTGTCACTTCTTTTTCCTGCATGGCCTGAAGCAGCGCAGATTGCGTGCGCGGTGAGGCGCGGTTGATTTCGTCAGCCATCAAAAGCTGGCAGAACACCGGCCCCTCAATAAACCGGAAGGCCCGTTTCCCGTCATCGCTGGTCTCAAGCACCTCTGAGCCAAGAATGTCGGCGGGCATCAAATCGGGGGTAAACTGGATACGGTTTCCCTCGAGCCCCATCACGGTCGAGAGCGTATCGACCAGACGGGTTTTTCCCAAACCCGGCAGGCCGATCAGCACCGCGTGTCCCCCACAGATCAGCGCGGTCAGTGTCAGGTCCACGACCCTTGGCTGGCCGATGAACCGGGCCGAAATACTGGCGCGCGCGCTTGCGAGCTTTGCACCAAGTGCTTCGATTTCTGTGACGAGATCTGCATCCTCGGCCATGACAATCCTCCGGTTGGGCTATATCGTTACTTGAACAGATAAACCCATCTCACCCAATGGCAAAAACAATGACCACACAAAAGATTGTGACACCCTCAGCCGAGAGCATAGCTGCCAGCGCGCGCGCTGCGGGAAAACGGGGACTTCCGCCAGTGCATTTGTGGAACCCGCCTCATTGTGGCGACCTTGATATGCGCATCGCGCGGGATGGCACGTGGTTCTATCTGGGCACCCCCATCGGGCGGCCGGAACTGGTTAAGCTCTTCTCGACGATCCTGCGCAAAGATGGCGAGAAATACGTGTTGGTGACACCTGTCGAAAAGGTTGGGATCACCGTTGATGACGCTCCATTTGTCGCTGTGGATTTCAACAAGCGCGGGGACGATCTGGTCTTCGAAACGAATGTCGGGGATGAGGCGACAGCAGGGCCGGAGCATCCGATCCGCGTGGTCCGCGATCCTCAGACTGGTGAACCCTCGCCCTATGTTTTGGTCCGCGCAAACCTTGAGGCGCTGATTGACCGCAAGTCGTTCTACCGCCTTGTCGAGATAGGCGAGCATGCAGACCGCGATGGCGCGCGCTGGTTTGGCGTGCGCTCTGGTGGTGTGTTTTTTCCGATTATCCCGTCTTCTGAACTGGACTGATCAGGCGTTCTTGGCGTTGCGTGGCATCTTTGTGACCCCGTACGCCTTGCGTGCTGTAACAAGCCGAAGGTCTTCGGGGTCCATCCCCATCGACAGGATCGTGTCACGGTCATAGCGGGCGCGGGCGACCTTGGGATCATGCGGCGTGCCGAACAGACGATCGATCCACCCCATGCCAAAGCTGACGTGGAAGGTGGCGTGGTGATCCTGAAAATGATGCGCCAGATGGCTGCGCGTGACCCGCTGCCCGAACCAACCCTTCTTGATGTTAAGATGGGCGAGCGTGTGGCAGTATTCGTAGAAAGCAAAAGCGCTCACAGATCCCACAAAGAGCATGACATAAGAAGCAAGTGCGGCCGTAGTAAGCCCGACAAAGGGCCACAACAGGACTGTATGGATCGCAACCGAGATCAGGCCGAACCGCACCGGGTACCAATGATCGTCGCCGGTAAAGAATTCTGCATCCGCCGGGAACTCATGGTGTCCGATATGGCTGCGATAAAGGGCGTTAAAGATGCTTTGATCGGTCGGTGGTTCACGGTGTAGCAAGAACCGATGCATCAGGTATTCAACGAAGAACTGCATGATGATCCCGTAAAGCAGGACGGCCAGCATCCAATGCTGATACGTCGCGATCAATAGGACGATCCCGATAAGCCAAAACGGGAACAGCCGTTGTAAGCTGCCCATGTGCAAGAGAACGCGCAGGGTTGGAATCATTGTCGCCTCCGATCTTTTGCAAGAGGCTAGAAATCGGGTTCCTGCGACGCAAGATGAACGCGACGTTAAAGAGGGTCGTCTAACCGTTTGTGGCCCACAAAAACATCGCAAGCCCCCAAAGAATGCCCGCGCCGATCATGCCAAAACCGACATAGAACAGGATTTCCATGTTGTATCTCGCGCCAAGGCCGACGATTGCCCCACCCGCGACAATCAAGAGGATTGGCATGAACAGCGTCACAAGAAAGCGGACGAGATTTTTCAAGATGAATCCTCCGAAAGATTGATCAAGCCTAGCTCATCCGGTTGCATTTGCAAATCTTCGGACAAATCGACAAAACAGGCCTCACATCACCGAACAAGGCTCAAAAGACATGCCCAAATTCTGCGCGAACCTGACGTGGCTCTTTACAGAGCTTCCTTTCATTGAGCGGATTGAGGCCGCAGCAGAGGCGGGATTCGACGCTGTCGAAGTGCTGTTTCCTTATGACACGAACGCGCAGGATATCGTAAGCGAACTGGCAAAGCAGGAAATTCCCATGGCGCTGATCAACTGCCCGCCACCGAACTACACGGGCGGTGAACAAGGTTGGGCCGCTGTTCCCGGTCTAGAAGAGCGTTTCCGCAAAGATTTTGTCCGCGCGCTGCGATACGCCCGCACGTTGGGCGCGCAGCATTTGCATATCATGTCCGGTGTCGCCGAAGGTGCGGCTGCAAAGCAGACTTTCCTCGACAATCTGCGCTGGGCGGCTGCCGAAGCGCCGGATCAAAGCCTGACGATTGAACCCATCAATAACGAAACCATGCCTGGCTACTTTTTGAATGACTTCGATCTGGGGCGCGAGATTGTCGAAACAGTGAATGCGCCGAACCTCCGGCTACAGTTCGACACGTTCCACGCAGCCAAAATTACGGGCGACGTCTTGGGCACTTGGGCACGGATGCGCGACATCACGGTGCATGTTCAGGTGGCACAAATCGCAGATCGCGGCGAACCCGATCAGGGTGAGGTCGATTATCCCGCATACTTCGCCCAATTGGATGACGAAGGCTATGCAGGCTATGTCGCAGGTGAATACAAACCGCGCGACACAACCGAGGCAGGCTTGGCCTGGATTGGCCAGAAAGACGCCCACTCCTGAAATCATGCTGACATAATGCTGTCAGCAGGGGTATGGTCTAAGCAGCTCATCAACCAGCAAAGGAGATGAGAGATGGCTGATCGTGCAATCATTGTATGGGGTGAAATTCCGGTCACTGACATGGAAAAGTCGGTCGCGTTCTACAACGCAGTCTTTGGCTATAAGATGGAAATCGACCATTCAGGGCCGAACCCGATGGCAACCCTTGGCGGTCTGGAAAATACAGCAGGCGCCCATCTTTATCCCGGCGTTCCCGCCCCAAACAGCGGCAATACCATTCATCTGGGGCTGCCGGACACGCTTGAAGCAGGCATGGCCCGCTGCACGGCCGCAGGTGGACAGGTTGTCAGCCCACCAATTGCGATCCCCGCTGGTCGGTTTGCCTATGCTAAGGATCTTGATGGCAATTCCATCGGTTTGTTCGAGGCGTCGGCCTGATGCGCCGTGCCGACCGCCTGTTTCAGATCCTGCAATATCTGCGGGGCGGTCGGCTTACCACCGCGGCGCAATTGGCCGAAAAGCTAGAGGTCACACCGCGCACGATTTACCGTGACATTGCGCACCTGATTGGATCAGGCGTGCCGATCGAAGGTGAGGCCGGTGTCGGCTATCTGATGCGGGACGGCTATGACTTGCCCCCGCTCATGTTTACCCACGACGAGATCGTGGCATTGGTATCAGGTGCGCGTATATTGCAGTCGTGGGGCGGGACTAAGATGGCCGCAGCGGCGCAAGAAGCCTTGATCAAGATCGATGCGGTTCTGCCCGACGATGCCCGCAGACAGGTCGGTCAGGTGAACGTGCACGTCCTTGAGGGGGCCGAACAACGTGGCCATTGGCGCGATCACCTTGACCTGTTCGAAGCGGCCTCTGAGACGCATACACGCCTCAGGATGGAATATGCTGATGAGCAGGGGCGACCAACTTCTCGCATCGTGCGGCCCTTGGGTGTCTGGTTTTGGGGCAAGGTCTGGACGGCAGTGTGCTGGTGTGAGTTGCGGCAAGCCTTCCGCATGTTCCGGCTGGACCGGATCACTGCGGTCGAAACGCTCGACCGTTTCCGGCCCGAAAAGGGACAGACCTTGCGCGATTTTTACGAAACGGAAGCCTACCGACACTGACCCACGCGATTGTGCATGGCGTGGCAAAGCGGGTGACCTATGTTTGGCCCATGCGGAATAATACTCACGTCACACGCCGCGCTTTCGTTGGCACCACGCTTGCCGCCATTGCCGCGCCGGCAATCGGCCAGTCTGCGGGGTGGGGCGATGTCGTTGCGCGCGCCAGTGGCTTTGACCAATGTCACGCAATTTACGTGCTGCAAAACGGACAACCCTTGCTGCAAGAGGTGTTCCGCGGTCCGGGGGTAGGTCGATTTGTTCCGATCAAATCCGTCTCCAAGTCATTCGTGGCAGCACTTTTGGGTGCTGCACTTGATCGGGATGAGATCGCATCTGTCGATGCCACACTTGGCGGTGTGGCTCCCGATTTGATCCCCACACAAGCCGATCCGGCTGTCGCAGACATTACCATGGCCGATCTGGTGACGATGCAAGCAGGCCTCGAACGCACATCTGGCCGGAATTATGGCGGGTGGGTCAGCAGTCGCAATTGGGTCTCCAATGCCTTGTCACGCCCGATGGTGGCCGCGCCGGGCAGTCGGATGCTCTATTCCACTGGGTCTTTTCACGTCCTTGGCGCTGTCCTGGCCGAGGTGTCAGGCCAGTCGCTTCTGACACTGGCGCGGCGGCGGCTGGGAGACCCGCTTGGCTTTGAGGTGCCTGCGTGGACCCGCGATCCACAAGGCCGCTATCTGGGCGGAAATGAGATGGCTCTTACGCTTGATGGCATGGCGCGTCTGGGGGAGGTTTATCGCCTGAACGGGCTGTCGGGCGGTCAACAAGTGCTGAGCGAGACATGGGTCAACCAATCCTTCATACCGCGAACGCGGTCCGCATTTTCGGGGCTTAATTACGGCTATGGATGGTTTCTGGGGCAAGGTGATGGTGTCGCCTATGCGTTAGCGCGGGGATACGGTGGTCAGATCATATGCGTCGCGCCCGAAATTGGCCTGACGTGCGCGATTACCTCTGACCCGACACGGCCCGCCCGCTCTGGTGGCTATTTTGGTGATCTGCAACGGCTGATCGAACGCAACATCATTCCGACGGCAAAGGCGCAAGTCTAGGGTTTTGCTCTGCAAAGCTGCGCATCAATGCAAGCGTCTGCATCTCTTGTGGGCTGCGGGCTGATCGGGCGGCCATGGCAATAGCCTCTGCCATGCCCCAATCCGTTTCTGTTTGGTCTTCGTCGATAACGGCGATGAAACCACGCAGCGCGATAATGAATGTCACCGCATCCGGAACGGCCCGCCGGTTTGATATCGTCAGCGGCGCAATCGTGAACCGCTCAGAGTCGCCTGCGACACCGGTATCCGATAGCCCGCGATCCGTTTCCCATGGGAGAGCATATTGGGTTGGTGGAACCTCTGGCGCTTGACGGGTGAGGCTGGTCAACGCGGCGCGCAAGTCTGCCAAGGAGGGCGCAACAGCAGCGCGGCTGAGCGCCGGGGCTGCATCCATTTCAGCACCAAAGCTCTGAGGCGCCGACAGAGGGGCCGAAAGTGTCTCTGCCATCGCCACACTTTCATCCGCCAACATCATCGGGGCGTCTTGCGCGATCGGGGGCGTTATCTTTGGCGGGGTCACCTCTGCCTGATCAGGCAGAACAAGGACACCGATAGCGATAACCGCCGTCGCACCGGTTGCAAAGCCAGCCCAGTGTTGCCGCCTGAAAATCTCTTTGATCCGCGTAATCACACCCTGATTCTGCGCCTGTGCCGCGTTTTGCCGTTCAAATTGCGCAAGCGACATCGCGATATTCTGTGCGCGGCGTTCAGCATCAGCAGGCGGAGTTACCGCCGCGAAAGAGACCTTCAGGTCTTCCAGATCATCGATCTGATCAGTCATGACTGCTCCTCTCTCTCGCGCATGGCCCGAAGGGCCTTCTTAGCCTCTGAAATGCGCCAGCTGATTGTGCCTTCCGAGACACCAAGAACCGCGGCTGCGTCTTTGTGGGTGATGTCATCGAGGACAAGAGCCAGCGTGTCGCGCAGATCGTCAGGCAGCGCGTTCATCGATTGATGCAGCCAATCAACATGAGTTGCGGTTTCGGCATTGGCCGCAGTGCGCGCCATTTCCCAATCGCCCCATCCCAAGGTGGCTTTGTCATAGCTGGCCCGCCTGCGGCGTCTGTCGTGGGCTGCGTTGACAGCGACGCGGTAAAGCCATGTCGTCACTTTGGATTTGCCCGAAAAACTCCCAAGCTTTGCAGGTAGGGCGGCGCAAATGTCCTGCGTCAGGTCTTCGGCTTCGGATCGAACCCCTGTGAGACGAAAGCAAAAGGCGAACAAGCGGTCATAGTGACGTTCAAGCAGACTGGCATAGGCCGCCCCGTCACCGGATGCGGCCGCTTTGGCCAGTTCTTCATCGCTTGTCATCATACGCATTACGGTGGTTTGACGCAGGTCAGAGGTCAATCCTTGGCGCACCGTAGTGTTTTTGCGAAATCAGATGCTGGTGCAGATGTATTTCATTTCCAGGTAGTCTTCGATCCCGTGACGCGACCCCTCGCGACCAAGGCCGGATTGTTTGACCCCGCCAAACGGGGCCACCTCGGTCGAGATGATGCCGGTGTTGACCCCGACAATCCCGTACTCAAGAGCCTCGGACACTTTGGTCACACGGGCAATATCTTTGGCATAGAAATACGCCGCGAGGCCAAAAATCGTGTCATTGGCCAGATCAATCACGTCGTCTTCATCTGTGAACTTGAAAAGCGGTGCGAAAGGGCCAAAGGTTTCTTCGGTGCTGACGGCCATGTCCTTTGTCGCATTCGTGACAATTGTCGGCTCAAAGAACTGGCCACCCAAGGCATGTGGCTTGCCGCCTGTGAGGATTTCGGCGCCTTTGCTGAGCGCGTCATCAAGGTGGCTTTGGACCTTGTCCAGCGCTTTGGGTTCGATCAGCGGGCCAAGGGTCGTTCCGTCTGTCAGACCGTCCCCAACTTGCAATTTTTCGACAGCGGTTTTGAATTTCTCAGCAAAAGCGTCATAGACACCAGCCTGAACATAGATGCGGTTGGCGCAGACACATGTCTGCCCGTTGTTGCGGAATTTGCACGCAATGGCACCTTCGACAGCGGCGTCCAGATCGGCATCATCAAAGACAATGAACGGAGCGTTTCCACCAAGCTCCATAGAGCATTTCATCACTTGGTCAGCCGCTTGGGACAGCAGGATGCGCCCGACTTGGGTGGAACCCGTGAAGGTCAGCTTGGTGACTGTATGGTTTTCGCAGAATTCTTTGCCGATGGCAGACGAGTCTGACGAAGTGATCACCGAGAACAAACCTTTGGGAACGCCAGCTTCTTCGGCCAGTTTGGCCATGGCAAGGGCAGACAAGGGGGTAAGCTCTGACGGTTTGATGATGAATGCGCAGCCTGCCGCAAGGGCAGGGGCCACTTTGCGGGCGATCATGGCGTTGGGAAAGTTCCAAGGTGTGATACCGGCAGCGACACCAATCGGCTGTTTGATGACCGTGATGCGTTTGTCCGCCATGTGGCCCGGGATCGTCTCGCCGTAGATACGCTTGGCCTCTTCCGCGAACCATTCCACAAAAGAGGCACCATAAACCACCTCGCCGCGGGCTTCGGCAAGTGGCTTGCCCTGTTCAGCGGTCATGATGATGGCAAGGTCCTCTTGGTTGGCGAGCATCAGGTCGAACCACTTGCGCAGGATGTTTCCACGTTCCTTCGCAGCCCTGGCAGCCCACGCCTTCTGGGCGGTCTTGGCGGTTGCGATCGCGCGGGCCGTCTCGGCCCGGGTCAGATCAGGAACGGTTGCGATGACATCGCCTCTGGCGGGGTTGGTGACATCAAGCAGCCGTCCGTCATCTGCCTGCACCCATTCACCAGCAACATACGCATCGGCGCAGACCAGATCAGGCCGTGTGAGCATGGATGTCAGTTCCGTTGTTTGATCAAGCATGGTGGCCTCCCTCATATTCGCGCGCTATCTGACCTATGCATGGGGAGCGCGTAAAGGGGGGAATGATGGAATTAGATGATGCATTCGCAAATGCGGCTTATATTCCGGGTGGCGAAGACTATCCGGCAAAATGGCGCGCCGCAGCAGAGGCGTTTCGGGAAACCGCAACATGCGAACTTGACCTGAGCTACGGCGAAACGGCGCGACAAAGACTAGATATTTTTCATCCGCCACGGTTGTCCAAAGGTCTGATGGTGTTTGTGCATGGCGGGTATTGGCTGCGCTTTGACAAAAGCGATTGGTCGCATCTGGCTGCTGGCGCGCTTGCGCATGGATGGACTGTGGTCATGCCCTCCTATGATCTTTGCCCGGATGTGCGGATCACCGAGATCGGCAATCAGATCGCAAAGGCCGTCACCTTTGCGTCCATGCGTGTTCCCGGGCCGATCCGTCTTGTCGGGCATTCTGCGGGCGGACAGCTTGTTGCGCGGGTCGCGTCGCCACGCGTAGGTGAAAGGTGGCAAGACCGAATCGAAAAGGTGGTTCCTGTTTCGCCGGTGTCAGACCTTGCACCGTTGATGAAAACGTCGATGAACACTGATTTGCAGATTGATCAGCCCGAGGCGCAATCGCAAAGCCCTGTTCACTTGCCGGCCCCATCACATGCGTGCAGCGTTTGGGTCGGAGCAAAGGAACGGCCCGTGTTCCTGGAGCAAGCGGACATGCTTGGACAGGCTTGGCGGTGCCCTGTCACCAAGGCACCTGACGAACACCATTTTTCGGTCATCGAAGCAATGGCAGAACCACAAAGCCCTCTGATGCGCGAAATACTGGCATAAACCCGCACGTTTTCGCCAATGACGTGCAGTTCTTGCCAGTTTGGGTCACAGTTTTGAGACTTGCTCCTTGCCTGTTATGGACCTGTTAGGTCTGGGCGCATATCGTGCGACCATATGAAACGCGCGAATCGCGCAGTCTTTTTTACGGTGTAGAGTGATGGGTAAACGGCATGTAATCTTCGCAGGTATTGCGACATTGGCACTAGTGGCTTGTGAACGAACTGGCAGTGATGGCAATGACATCACCGATGGTGGTATCGACGGCGGCTTCTTGCGCGATGGGGTTGCGAACGTTTGGGTTGATCCGGATGGCTGTCAGCACTGGTACATCGACGACGGGCTAGAGGGCTTTATGACACCGCGCCTGAACCGCGACGGCACGCCAAAGTGTCAGGACACGCGTGGTCAGGTCATGTTGAAGGACGGCACCATGGTCCCCGCAGAGGAAGAGCCGACGCCGCAAGGCTGACCCAACGCCTCCATTTTGAATGTCTGAACACCGGCTTTGCGCCGGTGTTTTTGCGTTTAGCGCATAGGGTCGAATTGCGCGCTGCTAAGGCTGCAATCGCGCCGTACATCGCGCCCGCAATCACGGAATTCCAGTTCTCGGGTAAGACACACCCGCGCTTCCTGAATGTATCCCGCCCGACAGGTGATCGTGATCTGATCTGCTGAAAGGTCGGGGTTCGCACTGAGGAATGCCTCTTCGATCAAGCTTGCTGGCAGCGTCACGCTTCGGTCAAGGTTGCGCAAGATTTGGGGTCGAGTGACTTTGGCATATGCATCGCGTGACAGCGCGTAGTAGTCATCCGAAGACAAGCCCGCACACACCCCGTGCTTGCGCCACTGGTGCCACGCAAGGCCCGAGGTCCCCATGATATCGGCCATCGCTGCGGTGTCAGTCCGGCTGGGTGCGCGTTCGGACGTGCGGCAGTATTCGGGATAGCCGTCTTCGTATTGGGGCCAAAGCCCATGCAGAATCCACCCGAAATCGGCATCATCAGCGCATTGTGGGCTGTTGCGCGCGTCTCCTTCGATGGCACACCAATTGGCCGACCAAGACAGGGCCATGACATAGTAGTCGAACTCTCCCGTGCGATCTTGGGCCCAGACCGGCCGAGATAGCAAAACTAGCAATAAAACAAGGGCGCGCATTTTGACCTTTCCTAAATCCTTGGGCGCGACTATATACACCTCAAGTTCCCCGACAATGCGCGAACCCGGCTGTGAAAACAGTCTGCCCAATTCCAGGGCGCGGGAGAGGCTTGTCCATTGAGATGATGGAGATGAAAGATGTCCGGTAAACCGATTATGGCGAAAGCCACCGCCGTTTGGCTTTGCGACAACACCACGCTGACCTTCAAGCAAATCGCGGACTTCTGCGGTTTTCACGAACTGGAAGTCCAAGGCATCGCTGACGGTGATGTGGCGACAGGTGTGAAAGGTTTTGATCCGATTGCCAACAACCAGCTGACGCAGGAAGAAATCGACAAGGCAGAGGCAGATCCGCTGCACAAGCTGAAGCTGAAATTCTACGCAGCAGCCGAAGGCGAAGAAAAGCGTCGCGGGCCACGTTACACACCGCTGTCCAAGCGTCAGGATCGTCCGGCGTCAATTTACTGGCTGGTCAAATTCCATCCGGAATTGACTGATGGTCAAATCTCGAAGCTGGTCGGCACAACCAAGCCGACCATTCAAGCGATCCGCGACCGCAGCCATTGGAACATCAACAACCTTGAGCCGATTGACCCGGTCGCCTTGGGCCTTTGCAAGCAGTCAGAGCTTGACGCAGCCGTGCAAAAGGCCAACGCCAAAAAGGCCAAAGAAGGCGAAGCGATGTCTGACGATGAACGTCGTAAACTTGTCAGCACAGAGCAATCCCTTGGGATGCCCGCAGAGCCCAAGATGCCGAGTGCGATGGCAGGTCTTGAGACATTCAGCCTTGCCGATCCGCGCGATGACGACGAAGAAGAGGACGTAGCGGATGATCGCGACATCACCGATGCTGACAGCTTCTTCAACCTGCCTGATAGTGACGAAGACGACAAATAGGGTCACCTACTGTTGGGTTTGAATTGGGGCGCCGGTGCAGATGCACGGCGCCTTTCTCATGCCTCAACCGGGGCGTCTGGCCACAATGAAATGTGCGTAGGTATTCTTGCCGAAGTGGCCGGTTTCAACGATTGAGAACCCCGCGCGCTTGAATGCAAGTTCCAGCTCATCGGTGCTGAAGACCAGCACCGGCGGTGCCTTGCCAATCATTTGCATCAGTTTGACCATGGGTCGGATAAAGAACGCCATGTTACGCAGACAGGCTGTCTTGCTGATCACATAGCCCCCCGGTTTGATCTGCGTGCGCAGGTGGCTGAGGGTGGTGTCCAGATCGTCCACCAGATGCAGAATACTTGAGGCAAAAACCGCATCAAACGGCGCATCTGTCAAAGGTTGCGTGATCTCTGCGCGCTGGAACGATACGTTATTCACCCCGCCGGCCTGTTGCTTGCCTTGTGCAATCCTAATCATCTCACCAGAAATATCGGTGGCGGTGATCTGTGCGACAGCATCGGCCAGTTTCAAGGCTGTCGTCCCCGTGCCACAGCCCACCTCAAGCAGGTGATCATCCGTGGTCAGATAGTGGCGTGCCCTTGCAAGCGTTTCCTCATAGGCCTGCATATCCTTGATCGGGTCTTTGGCGTATTTGGCGGCGATCTTGTCCCAGAATGCAGCGTTGCTCATCGTGTGGTCCTTAACATTGGTGATCCTTTGATAGTGGCTCCTGCTTGCAAAAGAAATTGCATAAATATGCCTTTCATATATGCATTAATGTATGAATTGGCAGGCGATCTCATTTGACTGGAACCAGATCCGGGCGTTCCTTGCGACAGCGGAAGAGGGCACACTCAGTGCCGCCGCCCGTGCGCTTGGCTCGACCCAACCGACTGTGGGGCGGCAAATTGCCGGGCTTGAGGCCGATTTGGGCGTCACACTGTTTGAGCGAGCGGGGCGCAGCCTGACGATGACCCGTGCCGCGCGCGATCTCTTGGCGCATGTGCAGGCGATGGGTGATGCGGCAAGCCGTGTGTCGATGGTCGCCGCGGGCCAGTCCGATGATGTGGCAGGCAAAGTGACGGTCACCGCCAATGACCTGATGGCCGCAGGGTTGTTACCGCATGTCACGGCAGAGCTGCGCGCGACGGCCCCCGGCATCATCATTGACGTGGTCGCATCAAACAGGTTGGAAAACCTGATCCGCCGCGATGCCGATATTGCGATACGCCATGTCAGGCCTGACCAGCCGGACCTGATCGCGCGGCAGATGCCCGACGCAACCGCAGGGTATTTTGCGGCCACCACCTATCTGGAAAAACACGGCACGCCCCGTACTTTGGCTGACTTGTCCCAGCATGATTTTGTCGGGCCGCGCGATACTGGCCAGATGCTGGAGTTTCTTGATGCGTTGGGCATTGCCGTCAGACCAGATCAGTTCAAGGCGAGTACCGACAGCGGTATCGTCATGTGGGAAATGATGCGGGCGGGGCTTGGAATTTTGGTTGGGCCTGTCCGATTTGCGCCTGACAAAACAGGGGTTGCACCAATTCTGATCGACGCGCCGCCCATCAACTTCCCGGTCTGGCTTGCCACCCACCGAGAGCTGCACACAAGTCGCCGGATCAGGATCGTTTTTGACGCTCTGGCCAAAGCCCTCGGGGCGCCAGCTAGCTAGAGTGCCTTGCGGGCGTTCAATGCGGCCGTGATGGTGCCATCGTCGAGGTAGTCAAGCTCGCCGCCGACAGGCACGCCTTGCGCAAGCGAGGTCACGGTGACGCCCGGTAGCTGGTCTGCGATGTAGTGGGCGGTCGTTTGCCCGTCGATAGTGGCACCTAAGGCGAGGATCACCTCGGTCACCTCTTCCGATTTAATCCGGTCCACAAGTCTGGGGATGCGCAATTCTTCTGGCCCAATGGCATCAAGTGCGGACAGCGTCCCACCCAAGACGTGATAGCGCCCCTTGAAGACACCGCTGCGCTCCATCGCCCAAAGATCGGCCACGTCTTCGACAACTGCGATCTGGCCGTTGGCGCGTTTTTCTGACTGGCAGATATCACAAATATCTGTGGTGCAGATATTTGCGCAATTGAGGCATTCGCGCACCGTCGCCCCGACCCTTTGCATGGCATCCGCAAGTGGCAAAAGAACCAAAGCGCGTTTCTTGACCAAATGTAGCACCGCGCGCCGGGCCGAGCGCGGACCCAGCCCCGGCAGTTTCGCCATAAGCGCGATCAGATTATCGAGATCTTCGGTGCCGTTGCTCATGTCACCGCCCGCATGCCAGAGATTTTATGCCTCCGGCGGAGGTATTTTCCGAACATGGGAAGATCAGAACGGCAGGTTCATGCCCGGCGGCAGGCCGAGCCCTTCGGCCATTTTGGACATTTCCTGCTGGCTACGTTCTGCCGCTTTGGATTGCGCATCTTTGATCGCGGCCAAAATCAGGTCCTCGACCACTTCCTTGTCGTCGCCGTTAAAGATGGAAGGATCAATGTCGAGCCCCTTGAGGTCACCTTTGGCTGTTGCTGTCGCTTTGACCAACCCCGCGCCGCTTTCGCCTGTGACCATGATGTCGTTCAGATCCTCTTGCATCTGCGCCATCTTGGTCTGCATTTCCTGGGCTTGTTTCATCATCTTGGCCATATCGCCAAGGCCGCCAAGTCCTTTAAGCATGGGTTAATCCTCGTTTTGTTTTCGTTTGCCGATGGGCGCCGTGTAAAGCACTACACCGATACACAAAGCAGCAGCAACCGCAATGAAGAGCGCAGGACTGCCCACGCAGCCTTCGATCGCCGCGGCGGTTTGGGTCTCGCTGCCGGAAAGCCAGCCTGTCACCAGATATGTCACCGCACTCCATCCGATGACAACGGCGACACCGCCCCATTCGCTGCGAAAGCGGATCGCGACCGCCGTGAGCATGATTAGGATCAGGACGATGGGGGATTGCAGCAGAAAAACGAACTCACCCCATGCGCTGACAGGCAAACCGTCCCAGCCGGGGCGGATTTGCGCGCAGGTGTCGGCCCAGGCCGGTGTCGCTGGGCTCAAGACTGCAGCAAGCACTAGTCGTCGTCGAATGGGTCCCATTCGTCTTCCACTTCTTGCAAGGCCTCTGTCGCGGCTTCTTGTTCCTGTTCTGCCTCGGTCCGGATCTCGGTGATCTTGGCTTTGGGGAAGGCCGCAATCACGGCTTGGACCAAAGGGTGCGCCTGCGCTTCGGCTTTCAGTTCGTTGGCCTCTGCGTCGCGTGTTTCCGCGATGGTTGGTGCCCCGCCTGCGGCCACGCTGATCGCCCAGCGATTGCCCGTCCACGCCTGCAATCGCGCGCCAAGCCTTCCCACAAGGTCGGGGGCCGCATTGTCGGTCGGGTTTACTTCGATTCGGCCCGGTTGGTAGCTGACCAGCCGCAGGCCTGTTTCCACCTCGACAAGCAGTTTCACATCGCGGTGACGCCGGATGAGTTCAACCACATCCTCAAAGCGGGCATAGTGTTGAAGCGCATCAGTCGCCAAAGCCGTGGCCGTTTGTGCGCCCGAAGCAACTGGTCCTGATGGGGCGCTATGGGTCGGAGCGGGGGCGGTGCCCATGGCGGTTGCGCCTCCGCCGGAAGGTGCGGGTCTGCCACCCGATGGCCCGCCCGAGGGGGGTGGTGTTGCGTCTTGCAGCTTGCGCACGAGTTCTTCTGGGCTGGGTAGGTCGGCTACATGGGTCAGGCGGATCACGGCCATCTCAGCCGCCATCATCGCATTGGGTGCCATGGCGACCTCTTCCAATGCTTTGAGCAACATCTGCCACATCCGTGACAGAACCCGCATGGGCAGATCATTGGCCATCTGCTGGCCGCGCACCCGTTCATCGGGGCTGACTGTGGGGTCCTCGGCTGCTTCGGGCGTGATCTTGATGACGCTGATCCAATGGGTGACTTCGGCCAGATCGCGGAGCACGGCCATGGGGTCTGCACCATCGGCGTATTGTTCGGAAAGCTCGGTGAGTGCTCCGGCCGCTTCGCCTTTCATGATCATGTCGATCAGATCGAGGATGCGGCCACGGTCGGCAAGGCCCAGCATCGCGCGAACTTGGTCAGCTGTCGTCTCGCCCGCGCCGTGGCTGATGGCCTGATCAAGCAGTGACTGCGCATCACGGGCAGAGCCTTCTGCGGCGCGCGTGATCAGTGCCAAAGCGTCGTCCGAAATTTCTGCCCCTTCGGCCGTGGCAATCTTTCGCAAGAGGCCGATCTGCGCCTCAGGTTCGATGCGGCGCAGGTCAAACCGTTGACAACGCGAAAGAATTGTTACGGGAACCTGACGGATTTCCGTTGTTGCAAAGATGAATTTCACATGGGCCGGAGGCTCTTCAAGCGTCTTGAGAAGCGCGTTGAACGCATTCTTGGACAGCATGTGCACTTCGTCGATGATGTAAATTTTGTAGCGGGCGGAGGCTGCGCGGTAGTGGACGCTGTCGATGATTTCGCGGATGTCGCCGACGCCTGTCCGGCTGGCTGCGTCCATTTCCATTACGTCGACATGGCGGCCTTCCATGATCGCGGTGCAGTGTTCGCATTGCCCACAAGGATCCGTTGTCGGCCCACCATTGCCGTCGGGGCCGATGCAGTTCATGCCTTTGGCGATGATCCGCGCGGTTGTGGTTTTGCCGGTGCCGCGGATGCCTGTCATCATGAAGGCCTGCGCGATCCGGTCTGCCTCAAAGGCGTTGCGTAAGGTCCGCACCATCGCATCTTGGCCCACGAGATCAGCAAAAGTCTCGGGCCGGTATTTGCGGGCTAGCACTTGGTATTGCGGCTGGTCTGTCATGGTGGCCTTTGGCACAGGATTCGGGCTGGGATCAGACTAGGGGCAGGGGGCTGGAAGGTCTACCGTTCGCGGCATATGATTGGTAAAACTGCCTTGGGGAAAGACCGTTGGACGCCTTTGCAATCTATGATTTTCCCTGTGCTGGTGGTACTTTAGCGATCTCGCCCATGCCCGGGCGCACCCGCCACTTTTATACCGATTGGCTGCATCTGACAGAGTGGCAACCCAAGCTTGTCATCACCATGACCGCACAGGCAGAGCTAGAGCGCAAAGGCGCGGGAACGCTGGGCACTGATCTTGGAAATGCAGGGATCGGGTGGGTGCATTTTCCGGTGCCTGACATGGGCGTGCCCTTGACCGATCAGTGGCCCAAGACGCGCGCCAAGGCCCTGACAGTTCTGGGTGCTGGTGGCAAAGTTCTGGTCCATTGCTTTGGTGGCTGTGGGCGGTCCGGCATGGTCTGTTTGCGTTTGATGATCGCTGCAGGAGAGGCGCCCAACGACGCGCTCGCGCGGTTGCGAAAGGCCCGCCCATGTGCGGTTGAGACTGACGCGCAGATGGTTTGGGCGCTGCAAGGATAACCGCCCAAACCTTGGCAAGACCACGGTCTGCAAAGTGTCGGCAGAGTGTCGGCAAAACGTATGGCAACTTGCCATACGCCCGCATGGTGCCTTCAGCGGTTCTTTTTCTTGGTCTGCATCGCGTTTTTGACCATCTTGCCAAATTTCTTGGACCGGTCGCGGGCTTGGGCGATGGTTTCGGTCGCTTGGGCGTTTTCGCGTTTGAGCTTGTTGAACCGGCGCAAGCGTTCGGGATCAATCTCGCCTGTCGCAATCGCGGCTTGCACCGCGCAACCCGGTTCACTCTCGTGCGCGCAATCGCGGAACTTGCAACGTGCCGCCCGTTCCGAGATTTCGGGGAAAGTGGCGTCGATGCCAAAGGCGACCTCTGCCACGCCAAGCCCGCGCATGCCGGGTGTGTCGATCAGCCAACCGCCGGACCCCATCCGGTGCAACGACCGGCCTGTCGTTGTGTGTCGTCCGCGCGCGTCATCTTCGCGAATGTCCTGCGTCAGGGCCGTCCCGCCCGTCAAGGTGTTGGCGATGGTGGTCTTGCCAACGCCGGATGATCCGGTCAGCGCGATTGTCTGACCCTTGCCGCACCACGGGGCGAGCGTTTCGAGCACGCTGTCGGATTTGGCGTTGATCAGGATCACTTCAAGGTCGCGACCCAGCATCCGCGCCTGATCACGGTAGCCGTCGGGGTCATCGGCTTGATCGGCCTTGGTGATCAGGATCACGGGCGTGATCATCGCGTCATGGGCTAGTGCCAGATACCGTTCAAGCCGGGCTGCGTTAAAGTCGTTGTTGCAAGATGTTGTGATAAAGAGCGTATCGAGATTGGCCGCGATCAGCTGTTTGTCACCGGTATGATATTCCGTGCCCCGAGAAAGTTCCGTCTGGCGATCAAGCACGCGGGTGAGCCGGAACTGTTCCGGCAAGGCAAGCACCCAGTCGCCGACAGCTACGGCTGCCGTCGTGATACCTTGATCAAGTGTCAATTCGAGTGGGCCAGTTTCAGAAAGGGCATTCACGCGGTCGCGGTGGACCTGCGCAATGCGGGCGGGTGTGTGTGTCTCAAGCTCTTCCAGGTCGAGTTGGGACATAAAGTAGGGCGACCAGCCAAGGGCGTCGCGTGTCAGATCGGTCAATGATCTATCCTCGTCATAAGGGGGGTGTGCGTTGGCCTGAAAGAGGTCAACGGGAACCGGACGAGGTAACGGAAAAGGATCAGCGTAGCCCGACCGGAGCAAACAATTTTACGACAATCATAAAAGCCCTCCGCTCTTGGCTGGGTTCGTGCAGTGTTGCCCGACTTTGCGATGCAAATTCGCTTTATCGGCTGTCGTGCTTTCTTGCGAAAGCACTGAGGTGAGAGGCTGGACATCGACCCAAGCGGGGCTCGTTGTGGCTGCTTCCTTCCGGACCTGACCAGGTTGGCGAGGCGCCTGCCCGCGCCAACCTCTCGGGCTCTGATATAGGCGGCTGAGACTGAGTCTGCAAGTGATCAACGGGTCATATGCATCCGCCGCGCATTTCCTGATTGTTGTCCCGTCTGCTCGTATGACTCAAAGGGTTTTGACGTGTCTGTTTTTACGCCCGTGACGATGTCGTTGGGTGGTGTTTTGAATTGCCAGACGTCTTGCAAATCGCAGGCGTCTGCGGCCCCATTTTCTAGTGCGGTGATTAAAATGTCGCGTAGCCCATTGTCTGACATCCAAAGAATGCGGCCTTTGGGCACTGGTTGGAATCCGCCACCGCCCGCCGCCCGAAAACTGGTTGTCGCCACGATATATTTGCCGTGGTCCAATAGTCGCTGTCCCTGAAACGTGATGTCAGAGATACGCCGTGCCATCGGTGCGATGCAGGTTCCAAACGCGTCGAACCGCGCAGGTTGTGCAAGGTCGATCTGATACCGCAGCCCGTAGAAGGCGTCGCAGTGGTATTTCGCGCTTTGACGCGAAACCACCCCCAGTTGGTCCTGCGGTGTGGTGATTTGCTTGTAGTGCGATGCCCCGCGTTCCAGCCAATCCCTGATGTCTGCACCGGTGCGCATGACGGCGCAAAGCCTGTCTGTGAAGGGAAAGAGCCGCTGTGCGTCCCGCCGCGTGATGGGGCCGGGGCCGATGGTGATTTCGGCACTTTTGCCTGTGGCACCGGAGGGCTGGAACGGGGCGACTGCTGCCAGAATGTCGCCTCGTCTCAAGGCCTTGCTGCACGCCTCGCGCATGACGTTGGCAAAGAGTTGCCCGATCGGATCGGGGGCGGCACAGGTCCCGTGATTGTGCAGGCATCTGTCCGTTTGCGTGATCACTGCGTCCCATGTCTGTGCCAAGCGCGCCGTTGCCGGTTTTGCCGCCTTTTCGATGGCGTCCCGTGCCCGGCTGCGCGGCAGTGCATCGGCAAGTGGTTTGAGCAGTTGCACATGATGTTGCGCGACCTGCCAGCCCGTATCACCATCGTAGCGCAGAGAGAGATCAATCTCGCCCAGAGAGGTGCCGTGGTAGCCTGCCATGACGGTTGGGGTGCCGTGGATGGTGCCTGCGCTCTGGCTGACTTCATGCGTGGATTTGCGCGCACGGTCCGGGAACTGGTCATGGGTGTGCCCCAGCAGGAGCGCATCGATGCCCGCGATCCGGCCAAGCGCCTGTCCTGCGTTTTCAGGTCCATCTCCGCGGGCGCCAACCCCTGCGTGGCACAGTGCGATGATGATGTCGGCGCCTGCGGCTTTCATTCGCGGCACAATGGCCTTAGCCGCGGTGATGATGTTTGCGCTGCTCAGGTCCGGTCCGAGTGTGATCAGCGGGGGTGCAAACCCTGTGATCCCGATCCGGAGTGGCCGTGAGATACCGTCATCGCAGGTGAGTGTCCTTTCCAGAATGCCGAACGCCTTCCAGCCTTGGTCTTTGCTGCTTGTGATATTGGCGCAGACCGCCGCACAATCCATGTGCTTGAGCACCGTGTTGAGCACGCCTGTTCCGTAGTCGAATTCGTGATTGCCCAGTGTCACCCCGTCGTAGCCCAGCGCGTTAAAGCATGTCGCGATAAGGTGGCTTTGGTTTGCCGAGAGATCCTCGGCCTGTTGGTCGGCAAGTGGCGTGCCTTGCAAGAAATCCCCATTGTCCAGCAGCACTGTCGTATGCGCACCCTCACGCCGCCACGTGATCAGATCTGCCAATGGGGCAAGGCCGCCCCCAAGGGTTTCGCCCCCCGCGCGCCCATCCTGCGCCAGCAGGTGCATATGCAGATCCGTGGTTTCAAGGATCCTGAGTTTGCCTATTGGATACATCTGTCTGCCGCTCCCCTGCCTTATGCAACCATAGGATGATTTTTGGCCATGGCCACACTTAGTTAAGAAGAAAATTGCACTCGGGATGCGGCTCTGTCATTTCGGGGCGCATGAAGATTGCAGAGACAGTGACTTTTGGTGGGTCGGGATTGGATCGCGCGGCCCAGTTGCGGGGTGATATTCCACGGGTAATGCGTCGTCCCGGTGCCGCAGCGATCCTGCTGTGGCGGGGCAAACCGATGCTGGACGCTGATCAGCTTGTGCGGGTGCCTTTGGATCATCCCCTGATGCGTTATGCCAAAACGGACATGGTTTTTCTGGGCCTTGAAGAGGATTGCCCGGTTTTTGCCGCTGATCTGTCGGGGTGGGTTCCGGATGAATTGGACGATGCCACCCTGAACCAGTTTCTTGATCCGTCCGAGCAGGTGCACCCTGCCTGCCCAGAGGCCCGTTTTGCTGAACTGCGCGCCGTCATGACGCGCTTGTCCCTGCGTGATGCAGAGTTGGCCGCGACCGCCAAAGCGGTGATGGGCTGGCACGACACGCACCGGTTTTGTGCCCGTTGCGGGACTGAGAGCCAGTTTGCGATGGGCGGCTGGCAGCGCGATTGTCCCGCCTGCGAAGGCCATCATTTCCCGCGCACCGATCCGGTCGTGATCATGTTGATCACCCATGGCAACAATGTCCTTCTTGGGCGGTCGCCGGGTTGGCCCGAGGGGATGTATTCGCTGCTGGCAGGGTTCGTTGAACCGGGAGAGACCATCGAGGCCGCCGTCCGTCGCGAGGTCTTTGAAGAGGCGGGTATTCGTGTCGGCTCTGTCAGTTATCTGTCCAGTCAGCCCTGGCCGTTTCCGGCCTCGTTGATGTTTGGGTGCGCAGGCGATGCTTTGGATGCTGAGATCACTATTGATCCGTCTGAAATTGAAGATGCACGCTGGGTCAGCCGCGAGGATGTCGCCTTGGCCTTTACCGGAAATCACCCTAACTTGCTGCCTGCCCGCAAGGGAGCCATCGCACATTTCCTGCTGGAAGCCTGGCTTTCGGATCGGCTGGATTAGGAACGCAGAACGATGAAGTTTTCTACCCGCGAAGATATCGAGGCGCCAATTGCCTTTGTGTTTGCGCAAGTCAGCGATTTCGGGGCCTATGAGCGCCGCGCGATGCGCCAAGGTGCTGAGGTTGCTCGCCGTGATAACGGCCCCGCCGGTGAAGGAAGTTGCTGGGACATCGGCTTTGACTATCGCGGCCGCCCGCGCAAAATGGTTGCGACGCTGGCCGGGTTTACCCCACCGCAGGGGATGGAAATCCAAAGCACGTCAGATGGTCTGGATGCTTTGACGGAAGTCGATCTGATCGCCCTGTCACAAAGCAGGACGCGGGTGATGGTCAGTATTGATCTCAAAGCGAAGAGTTTGACCGCGCGCTTGCTGCTGCAATCGCTCCGGCTGGCCAAGACCAAGCTGACAAAGCGCTTTAAAGGCCGTGTGCGTGATCTGGCTGAGGATATCGAGGATCGCTATCGTCGCGAAGGTTAGTCCGAATGCTGGACCTACAGTTATTCTGGCTCAGCTGCCTTTGAAGTGGCGCGAGCTTTGTTGTCTTAAAATTGCCCGAAAAACCATGTAATGCACTGAAAGGTTGAATAACGGTGGTGCTGCCTGACGGTGGCTTGGTAAGATATGGCAACAATCGGTTATTATTCGATGACTGCGGGTCAGGGTCAGGGCTTTCAAGTCAATGAAATCACCAACAACGGAGATACCGCTGTCAATGTGACCGTGCCCAACGCAGCGCAGCTCTCGGGCTTGGACTCTCTTTATGTCGTGAACCCCAGCAATAGCGGATTTGGTGCCGAGTACAACGCAAATCTCGGCGATATCTCTGCGGCGGTCAACGACGGCATGAACCTGATTATCTTTGATCGAAGAGTGGCTGGCGCTGAAACCATCCTTCCGGGCGGAGGGGGTATAATTGCCGTAAGAAACTTTGCCAGCGGCACCGACGTCAACGTCGCGGCGGGTGCACCGGCCAGCTTTACCAATGGACCGAACGGGCCCATCACGGATGCAACACTTGATGGTGGCAATTTTTCAAACCACGGGTTTGTTGAACTGACGTCATTGCCACCCGGTGCTGTCCCGCTGCTGACAACATCTGATCCCACACATATCGTGGCGTTCACATACCCGTTCGGACAGGGGAATGTCTTTTACTCTACGATCCCGCTTGATTTCTATTCCAACCAAAACAACCCAGCCATTACGCCGGCTGAAATCAACACCCTCTTTGGCAATGTCCTTGAGACGATTTGCTTTACGCGCGGGGCTTTGATCAGGACCGTTCGTGGTCCCGTTCCGATTGAGAGCTTAAGCGTTGGTGATGAAGTTGTGGTCAGACGCGGCGGCAGCCGACCAATAAGGTGGATTGGGTCAACAAAATTCAACCGGGTTGACCTGACGAATGCGCCAAACCTGTTTCCTGTCCGGATTTGCGCAGGTGCGCTTGGGGACGGTTTGCCCGCTGCCGATCTATTGGTTTCCCGACAGCATAGGGTGCTGGTTTCATCCGCGATTGCACAAAGTATGTTTGGGCAAAGCGAGATTCTGATCGCAGCAATAAAATTGACGAAGCTGGCAGGTATTTACGTGGACGATACAGTCGAAGACGTGGAGTATTTTCACATTCTGTTCGACGATCATGAGATTGTTTGGGCTGAAAACACGCCGACAGAAAGCCTGTCCACTGCGCCATTGGCCCTTGCTGCCCTGTCACGGAGTGCGCGTGCGGAGATATTCGGTCTGTTCCCCGAACTTGCAAAGCATGATTACACCCACACCTTCGCGGCCTTGGTGCCGTCGAACGCTGACCAAAAGCGGCTCGTTGCAAATCACGCCCAAAGCCATCTAGCGCTTGTTTCTCAGACTGGCCACGAAAGCCAAATGCAGGAGCGTGCCTAAATCTGAGCGCATCGCATCGGTGCTAAGTCAAGCCTTCTCATGACGCCTTGCCGCTGAGGGGTAGACCCCCATGACCAGCAAGTGGTCGGTGAAATACCCCAGTTCTTCCAGTGCCAGTTTCACGTTGGCGTCGTCGGGGTGTCCTTCGATTTCGGCGTAGAACTGTGTCGCCATGAAGTCGCCCCCGACCATGTAGCTTTCCAGTTTGGTCATGTTGACCCCGTTGGTCGCAAATCCTCCCATAGCCTTGTAGAGCGCGGCCGGGATGTTACGCACCCGAAAGACGAAGCTGGTCATCATGCCGTGCTCGCCGCGCCGGATGTAGTCAGGTTCGCGCGCCATGATCAAAAAGCGCGTTGTGTTGCGGGCGTGGTCTTCGATGTGCCGCGCCAGAAGTTTCAGCCCGTAGATGTCTGCTGCCAGCTCCGAGGCGAGGGCGGCTTTGGTTGGATCGCCCCCATCTGCCACTTCGCGCGCGGCCCGCGCATTGTCAGAGCTGACGCGCCCGCGGATATTATGTTCTTTGAGAAAGCTTGCGCATTGCGGCAGGATCACGGGATGCCCGTGGGCCTCGGTCACGTCACCGAGTTCTGCGTCCTTGGTGCCAAGCAGGTTGATGTGCACCCGCACGAAGGTTTCATCCACGATATGCAGCCCGCTTTCGGGCAAGAGTGAATGCACGTCAGCCACCCGCCCGTAGGTCGAGTTTTCCACTGCGATCATGCCCAGATCGGCGTCGCCGTTGCGCACGGCTGCGATGGCAGAATCGAATGTAGGACAGGGCAGTGGTGCGTGATCGGGGCGTGCTGTCACGCAGGCTTCGTGTCCATATGCCCCCAATTCCCCCTGAAACGCGATTTTTTGCGCCATCGATGTGTCCTCCTTGCCCGCTAACACAGAAAAATGGGCACTTGGTCGCGGCTCTATACCTTGCAAGTCGGCATGGGAAGCGGGTAGACAGCCGCAAAATGGGAACGGAATGGAACGCGACATGTTCGACACAATGACGATTACAAAAGCTGTAGGTGGCCTTTGCAGCACATTTCTTGTCTTCCTGCTGGGTGCTTGGTTGGCAGAAGAGATTTATCACTCTGGTGGTCACAAGGGCGAGCAAGCCTATGTGATTGAGGTCGCCGATGCTGACGGCGCCGTAGAAGAGGCGGTCGAAGAGGTTGATTTTGCCGTCGTCATGGCCAGCGCAAGCGCATCCGACGGTGAGGGCCTCTGGCGCGCATGCCGGTCCTGCCACGCGCTGGAAAGCGGTCAGCACGGCACGGGGCCTGCCCTTTATGGCGTTGTGAACCGTCCTGTGCAGTTCTATGATGATTACAATTATTCGGGCGCTTTGATCGAGGCAGCAGATGTCTGGACCCCGGAGAACTTGAACGCCTTTCTTGAAAATCCGCGCGGGTATGCATCTGGCACAACGATGAGCTATAACGGCATGCGCAAGGTTGAAGACCGGGCGAACCTGATTGCCTATCTGGCCACAATCGGCGGCTAAGCTACCGAGACAAAACAGTTTTGAAAGCCGTCCCTGCGGGGGCGGCTTTTTCATTTGTTACAGTGATCTCACTTGATGTTCACGCAAACGCATCTTGCAAGTTTGCCTTTCTGTCCTTTTACTTCATTTCGTCTGACAAAGATCTGATCAACGTGAGGAAGAAGATGCAAAAACGCCCCCAAGCACGTGTCGAAGCGAAACGGATCCATCAGCGTGATGTGAGTGCCCGACAATGGGTCATTGCGTCCGTCGTGGGTGTGGCTGCGATCTGGGGTGCTTCGGAGGTTTTTGCCGATGGTCATGATCCCGTCACCATCAGTCACGGGTATACGAATTTCGGAGACCTCAAGCACGGTCCCGTCCCGCAGCTGAGTTACGTGAACCCTGATGCCCCCAAGGGCGGCGAGTTTTCGCAATGGGCCCAAGGGTCTTTTGACAGCTTCAACAACTACGCCCGCGTGGGGCGGGCCGGTGCCCTTTCGACCCTGCCTTACGAAACCGTCCTGACCAGCTATGCCGATGATCCTTATGGCGCCTACTGCTATTTGTGCGAAACGATGGAGTACCCCGAAAGCCGGGATTGGGTTGTTTTCAACTTGCGGCAGGATGTGACGTTTTCCGATGGCACCCCGATGACAGCCGAGGATATGGCGTTTTCGGTGCAGCTGTTTCAAGAGCAAGGAATCCCCGAATATCGCGCGGTCGTCAGTTCGTATCTTGAAAGTGTCGAAGTCATTGACGACTATACGGTCCGTTTTGACTTTACCGATGAAGCGCCGCGCCGTGATGCGGTGACTTTTGCCGGCGGCACCCCTGTCTTCAGCAAGGCGTGGTTTGAAGAAACCGGCACACGGTTGGATGAATCATCGGATGCGCCGTTCATGGGCACCGGGCCTTACCTGCTGGATAGTGTCGATATCAACCGGCAGATCATTTACCGCAAAGACCCCAACTGGTGGGGTGCGGACCTGCCAGTGAACCAAGGGCGCTATAATTTTGAAACGATCCGGGTTGAGTATTTTGCCGATAGCGGTGCTGCCCTCGAAGGGTTCAAGGCGGGTGTCTACACATTCCGCAACGAGAATTCCTCGCTCCAGTGGGCGACCCAGTACGATTTCCCCGCGATCCAGAATGGTTGGGCCAATAAGGTCGAGTTGCCGGATGGGGCCATTGGTTCGGGTCAGGGGTTTGTCTTTAACCTTGATCGTCCGCAGTGGCAGGACAATCGCGTGCGGCAAGCCATCAACATGATGGTCAACTTTGAATGGATGAATGAAACGCTCTTTTACGGGTTGTTTGATCGCCCCGTGTCATTCTGGGACAATTCCGATCTGGTTGCGACAGGCACGCCATCGCCTGAAGAGCTGGCGATCTTGCAGCCGTTGGTGGACGAGGGCCTGTTTGACGCCGCGATCCTGACCGATGAGGCTGTGATGCCTTACGTATCCGGCACTGTGGATCGTCCGATTGATCGCGCGATGTTGCGCCGTGCCTCTGCCCTGTTGGACGAGGCTGGCTGGGAAATCGTTGATGGTAAGCGGATGAAGGATGGCGAAGTTTTGCGCGCTGTCTTTTTGCAGTTCTCGCCGCAATTTGACCGGATCATCAACCCGATTGTGGAAAATCTGGAGCGGCTGGGGATCGAGGCCGTGTTGGACCGCGTTGACACCGCCCAGTTTATTGAACGGCGCCGGTCAGGTGATTTTGACATCGTCAATCACTCACTCGGGCAGGGTTTTGAGCCCGGATCAGGTTTGCGCCAGTGGTTCGGCTCAGAGACTGCTGATGCAAGTTCGCGGAACATGATGCGTCTGCGTTCGCCGGGCATTGATCGTCTGCTTGATATCGTGATCGACGCCGAAACGCTTGAGGACCTGACCCATGCAACCCGTGCATTGGATCGCGTTCTGCGGGCTGAAGGCTTCTGGATCCCGCAGTGGCAAAAGAACGTGCACACGCTGGCCTACTACGACATGTTCGAATTTCAGGAAATCCCGCCGCTTGCCTTGTCGCCTATCGACAACTGGTGGTCCAATGCTGATCGCGCCGCCGAGCTGCGCGACGCAGGCGCGTTCCAGTAAGGGCCAGACCGCATGGGCGCCTATATCATCAGGCGATTGCTGCTTGTGATCCCGACGCTGCTCGGGATCATGATCATCAACTTCGCGCTTACCCAGTTTGTCCCCGGCGGTCCGATCGAACAGATTCTGGCCGAGATGGAAGGGC
>CAYLMZ010000002.1:12634-56184 GCA_964385035.1 uncultured Loktanella sp. | reverse complement strand
TCAGCCGCAGCGTGGCCCGCACATCAAACTCGGACTCGCTGAGTTGCTTGGTCTTCGACAGCCCGGCGATGGGCCAGAAGAAGACGAAGTGGTTGGGCAGGTCGGTATAGGTGCAGGCGATCACATCGCCAGTGTGCAGGTCCTCTGCCTCGATCTGCTGGCCATCAGTGGCGAGAATGAAGCGGACCTTGTTCCGCTTGGTCTGGGTTGCCTTGCTGCCTCTGAGGGCTTCCAAGGTCGCTGGTACGGAACCCTCTTCGCAGGTCTTGATGTGGATGTTACCAGCTTGCAGCACACCGCTTATGTCTGACTTGTTGGATGTGCCGTTGCGCAGCTTCTTTGATCGCGCTTCTGAGTTGTCGAAGCATTCGAGGAATGCGAAGGGGAAATCTGCTGCGTTATATGGCTGATCAGCCAGATCGCTGATGGCCTGTTCGATTTCGACAGCGTTCATTTGGATGCCTGCTTGATCAGTAGAGCAATGAGACCTTGATACTTCGCCCCGTCGAACGGTCGCAACTCGGAGTTGTTTTGGTCCTTCATTTCTTGCCGCAGGACTTCAACAACAGCTTCACCAACAACATCTGGAGACGGCTTGGCCTCCAGCCGCTGCACCTCGGCCTCCACCATTGCAACCACTTCGCCGATCTGCCGATAGAGCGGGCCAAAGTTTTGTGAGGCCGCATCGGTCCCATGGTAGATTTCAATTGGATCGACACCGTAAATCTTGGCGATCAAAAACAACCGTTCGGCACTGATCGTCTCCGATTTATTCTCCATCCTCCAAACCTGAACCCGGCTCACACCCAATCGCTCCGCTGCTTCATTGACGGAGAAACCAGCGCGTTCACGTGCGCTTCTGATGCGTTCGTACAAGTGTTCCACGAATTTGCTCGACGATGGATGCGTTTCATATCGTGTAACGTTTTCAGTCGAGATGCAACAATCATGCAAGTTTCATGTAGCGAATCACAATGTTTCATTTTAAGTAACATTGCTATGAAGCTCAGAGAATACCTCGTCCAAAACAAACTCAGTTTGAAAGTCTTCGCCGATCAATGCGGGCTTAGTGCACCAACGATCCTGCGTGCGCGGGACGGGATCAATATTCCGTCACGTCGCACGTTAGAGGCCATCGTGAGGGCAACCAACGGGACAGTTACAATCGCTGACCTGATCAGCATTGACGGACATGAAGATCGCAGATGAGCAACGCTTCTCACAAGCCCTGGGGCAAGTTTCAAATGACGCTCCAAATAAGGGATTCCGCCAATGGTCTTTGAAATCTTCCTAGAAAGCTTGTTCACTGGCCGCGTCATCTTCATGATCCTGCTTGGCGTAGTCGCAGGCTATATTACAGGTTGGAGCCGTCTGGGACCGGTCGGTGTAGTCGGAGCCGGTCTTGTGATCCTCTTTATCCAGATGGTCCTCTTCTCCACGAGCGACTACATCCGAACACTCACCTACATCGGACAGACCGGTGCCGCAGGGTTCGAGGTGGGCGACGTATTCGTGCTTCACTTCATTTTCCACCCACTCGTATTGGCAATTGGCGTCCTCTTAGGCCTCAAGGCCCGCAGCATTCATGACGAAAACCTGCATGCGGAAGTCGATGGCCTGACCGGCGAGGACATGGAAAAGACACTGCGTGTCTTGGGATCGCATCCTGATCTCGCGCAGGCTGGTTGGTTCGCTCGACGATGGAACGTCATGGATGCCCCCAAACGTGCACGGTGGATCAGTGCTCATATGGATGATCTTAAAGAACTACTGATTGAAGCGGATGGCGAAGGCCTCAAGGCGTTTGGCAAAGACCTTCCGCAGCGTCTCGCCGAGATCGACAAGGGCGACATTTGATCACCGAAGTGAAGTTCATGGACGCTCCCGATGCGGAACAGCGACAACGCGTCTTGGAGCGCCTTTGGAAACGTAACGCCTTTCTGAAAGCATCGGGTCGGCAGGCGCTGGACATACCCTTTCATTACAAAATGCGACTACGACTTATGACCAAGCAACGCGGTGGCGGCTCCGAGTTGGGTCCGACCGACAAGAGGAACAAATGAATATACAAAAGCTAGCTCTGGCATTCATTGCCGCGTTTTCGATGTCCGGTTGCCTTGGTTCCGGTGCGGATGGCCTCACTAGCAGAGCCTCGCTTCCGAATCCCGGCGTAAGTTTTTTCGATGCGAGCCAACGGATGGAAGCTCTGCGCACACGATCATGTAGGCCGTATCGCCCTGATCCGCTTTCACAGTTTCAACCGTTACCGATCAACGGAGCAGCAGGGTTCGCCGCATACGACAAACATGGACGACAATTTGCTGAGGCGTTGAATGGTGTCGCCATGCGCTATCTGGATACGCAGCAACCACGCTACGCCGAGGATGCCATCACCAACCTTCGTCGATTTGCAGATGCCGATGCGTTCCAGTTGCGCGGTGAGGTCAATGCATCGGCCTATGCGGTTGCGCAGGTGACACAGTTCCTGCTGCCTGCATGGCAGGTACTCATGGAGTATGACGGCCTCACCGATGAAGATCGTGCGGCAATTGAGGCATGGTTGCTGCGGCTCGTGGACCGAGCGATGCGAGAGCAGCCCGACACCAACAATCACCAGACGTCGCAGGGTATGACCCTCGCCTTGGCTGGGACCATCTTCAACCGACCGGACTGGTTCCGCCGTAGTCTGGACATCGGCTACCGCGATCAAATCGACCAGCTTCGACCTGACGGGAGTTGGCCACTTGAGGCGGAGCGTGGGCAAAGGGCCGTTGTGTACACAAGCCGCAATATCGCGCACATGTTGATCGTTGCCGAGATCGCCCGGAACCAAGGTGTCGATCTCTACAATTATGCACCCCAAAGACGTTCCATTCACGACGCAGTCCGCTTCATGCTTGCCGCCAGGTCTGACAACAGTCTGATCGATAATTACGCCGCTGCGAACATGTTCGTTCCAGACCACTACGCCGTGTTCCGTCCAAATGCGCAAGAGGACCCTTTTGCTGGGCATGACACATCATGGGTGCCGATCTACGCTGCAAGGTTTCCTGACAGCGATCTGACCCGTCAGTTGCGTCGTCTGAAGCCAGCGACGCCAAATCAAGGCATCCGGTTCTCGGCGGTCGGCGGGAATGTGACTTGTATGGTTGGCCTTTGAGATTTTGACTGAATTGGCTTCCGTTGCCGATAGAGAGACAAGTTTGCAAGCAGTCAGCGCCAACCCGACCTTGGGGCTTCTAACTTGAACTTTAGCCGCTCAATCTGAACAGATGCAGACTGTGCTCTTGCAATAAACGCCTCTATGTCAGCCGCCTTTGAGGTCTCGGCTTTCGGGGCCAATGCTGAGAGTTCATCGAGCAAACGCGTGCCCGCAGTTTCAAGCTCTCCTATATGATCGGTTTCTGATCGAAATCCCAAACCATTGCCAAGTACCGGAAAGTGCCTGCCGTTCATGTCTTCCCATTGATTGCGAGTTGCTTGGCAGGCTTCATGCAACCTGATGAGGCTTCTTCTGGCGTCGGAGATGCCATCGAGCATTTTGACCCTTAAGGCCGTTAAGTCCGAGTCCTTGGTTGCTCGAACTGCATGTTTGGCTGCTCTGAATGCGAGCGCAGCATAGACCAACGCGGCAGCGGCAATGAGAAGCGAAATGACTTCAAACGCCCGCTGGGCAAAGAGATCACGAACAGTTTCCAAAATCATTGAGACCACCAAATCTAGACGTTTTGCTTGCATAATCTACTAACTGAGGTGGGGTGGCATCCGTCTGTTTGCAAGAATTTGGCAGAGTGCGCGCTCTAAGATCAGCCAATCGTTCGTCGAATGAACGCCAAGTAGGGGTCGGTGGTCCAAACGCAGAACCCCATCAGACAAGCCCGCCTACAGATAAATATCACTGTGAAGTTGATGTTGGGAGAGTGTGATGTCCAAGAAACAGACCGATGCAGATAAGCGAGAGGAAATTGAAGCGATTGAAGCGTATCTGATCGACGTAAGTGACGACGATCTGCTGGAATTCTTGCGGTCCTTACCCATGGTTTGGAGCGAAGCCGAGGGCATGATGCTTCAGGACTTCATCTTTGAAGCGATGCTCTGGCCCTACGTCAAACATGCTTGGACCGTAGTGCAGGGCCAACCTGGGCTTCCCGGACGCATGAAGCAGGTTTCGGATGTCTACGCACTTGCTGAACGGCAACTTGAGCTTGAGACTGGCCGTAAGAGGCGTGTGCCAAGGGTCACGGATTTGGCGGCATTCATCGACGCATATGAGCGAGGCGTGCTGCAACCATCTAGCTGAGTTCAACACCGTAGCCCAATCTTCGGAACGGGCTTCAGACTTGCTCAAAACACTCTGTCGTCCGTAGGTGTCTGTATTATGCTCAGTGATCCGTCAGGCAGCGGTCTTTGCAACAGCGTGGCGTCTGTTTCGGGTGCATTAAGCCAGGTGCTTACATCCGTCTTTGATCGTAGAATGACCGGCATGGCCTTTGGGTGAACTGCTCCAACTTCGGTGTTGGGTTCCGCTGTCAAAAACCCAAAGAGATTTGCAGTGATCTCACCTTCTTTGAGCTTTCTAACTGAAGTCCACTCGGTCCAGATACCCGCAAAGAAAGCAATCTCTTGATCAGGTAGATGAAACCACACGTTCTCAAACGAACCCCCAGCAGGTTTGTGCGGCTCAGCAAACGACGTAAACGGTACCACGCAACGATGCCTGACACTGAGCCACCTTCGCCAGTGAGGGCTTTTGGTGTTGCGGATGTTTGTGACACCTCTGTCGGTCTTCTTGCCTTTGAGAGCGAACGCTGGAGATGGCATGCCCCACCGCATCATCGACATCATAAGCCCGTTTTCTGAACGGTGAATTACCGGTGCTGGGTAGTCGGGGTAGATTGCCTCCAACGCGGGTAGATTACCTGTGAGATCATCCAGATCACTGAACAATGCTCGGATCGCGGATTGCGCCGACGTCATACTGTATAAATTGCACACACCTAGAAAATCCTCACTCTTCCACTCGTCAACCTGAACCGCATTGTAGGGCAGTTTGTCGGTTGCGTCAGCAAGCTCCAACGATGGGAACTGCGAAAGAAACGCCTTAGCTTCGGAAAGGTCGCGAAAATAGACGGATGAGGCGGACCCGCCAAGTGTCGTGCCGCTGTGCCACGCATACGAACCGACCCCAACGTAGCTGGCCAACCATTGACTATACTGATCCAAACGAACACCGTGTCCGCGCTCTGGAACCTTCACTTTCACTCGGATCGGGAAGGCCGTGTCATCAATTTTGTTGCGATTGCTAGACCGTTTCACCATGCACCACCTAACTAGAACAAAAAGTGAACATATGGCGGGTACTGATCGGACGTCAAGAGAACTCAATACCAATGCTACTAGTCCCGCGCCGTAAATCATCAGTTTGCCGGAACTATCTGCTGGCAGGGATATCTGAGTTTATCGACCCCATCCCAGGATTGTCAGGAGCTTTCCTTGTTGGTCAGCCGCCGTTGCGGGCCAAGTGACTTCCGATAGAGGGGGGGGAAACGCAGGCGCTAATAGATACTCTATTAGATCATTCGATTTCTTCCCCTACTCTTGTGTTAACAACTGAGGATTGCCAGTCCAAGCTGTTGAGCGCAGCGAAACGGCTTGGCAACAGGTTGGGTGGAGAGTTTTTGGACGCCACCGGCGTCCAATACCTCAGTCTTACCTCCTTGAGAGTGAAGTCTATTTTGCCACCAAAACGCATTCATATCTGTCGGGGCTTAGACGCTTATCCATTTGGCCCGATAGGCGACGAAGTTCTTTGAACAAGCTGGCCTTTATGTACAGTGAATGAAGATCATGCCGCTGGCCTTGTTTTCTGCGAAAGCCGAGGTTGCGGCCAAAGCTCTGATAGGCTTGATCACGCATCGCAATGCTGATCGGATTGGTGAGAACCATTGCCTTAGCCAAGATGCAAAGACGCTTGTATTGCTCTAGTGACGGATATGTCATGATCGATGCGATCTTCTTTCCTTGCAGATCATTGCGCCCACGTGCAGATACATGGGAGGAAACACTACCCTCGTAGGGCTGTCCAATCGCACCAAGTCCGTCAGAAATGACGAAGTCATACCCATCAGACAGAAGCTCTTTGGCCAGATCAATCACCGAAGCAAGCGGTTCTTCCTCTCCATCCGCTTTTCGAGCCATGCGCGCACGTTCGTCAAAGCGTAACTGGACCCTGTCAGGCAGGATGTGAGGAGTTTCAGTCAGACGAATAGTGTGAAACGGCTTTGCCGGATTGCTTGATCGCGCAATTGATTGCCCAACCAGTCTTGGCAGGTCTTCGGTGGTTAAGATGATGACCGGGCATCCAAGTGAGTTGAACCAGCGATAGGGTCGGCAGTAGTAGGTTGCACCATGGGCTTTGGCGTAGAAGTTCTTATCCGCTGGTCCCTTCCCAAAGGGGTAGCTGGCTGCATCAACATGATACCGGTGCTTAACCGTGAGCTTCAGCCGAATGAGTTCATCAACCTCATCAAATGTCAGGTCTGCTGTGCCCGACCTGGCATATGCTGATGTACGGTCAGGAAGCGATGCCTCATCCCAGTCCTGCTGGGACGTCGCCCGGCAGTCTGATCGGATGCGATATGCTAAATCGCGATCAGCTTCGGGTACGACAGCGACGAGGTCTTCCCACCCCACCTCATCATAGATAACCCGAAAGGGGTTCATTTGATCGGCGTAGTTTTTGACGGTGCTAATATCAAAGTCATCTGGAAATTCAGGGTGTAGGAATGCGCGTGCGAAGAGTGCGTGAGGCCACACCTTCAGCATCGAATGGACCATCACGACAACCGCATCATGACGAAATTGAGCGGCACCCTTTGAGTTGAGCCAAGGCTGATCACGGAGTCGCTTCATCTCAGCATAGACTTCGGGTTGAGTGTCCTGGATAGCTGCCAACAAATGCGGGAAGCCCTCCTTCCCCGCATCGAGTTTGGTCAAGGCCTGCTGGACCGAACAGTTCTCACGCGCCTCGGCATACAACTTTGAAATGGATTTGAGGATCACCACGCTTGCGGGTGCATTTTCAACTGAAAGCAGTTCCCGGCTCTTCTCTGAAAGCTGATCATAGCTGCCACAGGCGATGATCGTAGGGCCTCTGTGGTAGGCCACATCTGACTGGTTCGCGCCTGTTGAATCCGCTCTTTCCTTATTCTGAAATCGTTCCGCATCCGCATCCCAGCGATGCTCCATCAAGCCAGAAAACAAAGCATAGGTCTTGCCCAACCCTTCATGTGCCTGGACGAGGGTAACGCCTGACCTGTTGCCAATGTTTTTGAAAAGTCGGCCCGCCTCTCGTCGCGCTGACCACTGGTCAACTGCACTCTGACGAAACCGCTCTAACCCAATGGGCAAGCGTTGCTTTCGCAGATTGTCTCGCTTTTCCAGAAGATGGGTGTTGGACGGGATCAGCAGGTCCAGTGTCTCATCCAACGTAAGCTCGTTCGGCAGGAATACATCTCCGCTGGGAGAGCCACGACCCGCCAGATAGAGTTTCCGAAAGTCCCCTCGCACGAAGGTCGATGGATGCACATCGTGGCGATTATTCTGGAAGTACACGACGTTGTTAGTGCCATCAAAATCAAGCCGAACCGGCTTTGGGTATTCTCCCCATCCAGAGTCGGACAAGTAGTCCTGTAGCAGTTGCAGGACCTCTGCTGTCGCTGCTGTCTTGAACTGTCGTTGGCTCGGTTTGTTACATCCATGACGGCGCACCTGTGATGTCTGCAACGATTTCGCAAAACTAAACATCGGCTCAGAACCTATCGGTGCCAGCGTCTTCTTGGCGAGATGTTCCTGCAAGACGGTTTGGGAAATCTGGTCACCCACATCAAAACTATGGAGCGGCACGGCCTTAGTGAATGTTCTGATGCCCCAAGGAAAACGTCGCTTTTGCGTATAGTTCCGGAGCGCAGGATCGAACGGAACATTGGTTCCTAGGTTATCATTGATGATCGCCGCAACTTCGGCCCAGACGATCCAGTGCAGACTGGCCAAGTCGTGGTCGGGGACATCCCCATGCCACAGCTTCCGTATTGAGACCGTGGCCGCCTTGGACAGTTCAGCCGACAAATGCCGAGTGTCCCAGATCGTATGAATATGCACGCTCTTGCTGCCAGAAAAAACGGCGCTGTAGCCACGATAGTCGGCAAACCCCGACAGTGCGGTATGTGCCTTTTGAAAGCGACAGGTCTCCCGCTTGCCCGCGAACCAATCCAACTGCGTCTCCAAATCCTCCGGAGTTTCACCGTCATATTCGAACGTCAGTGCGATCCATCCGCCATTTGATATGCGTTCGCCAGGTGGTGTGTAGCCCGATCTCTTTCCAGGAATGCGCTTGGACGCGTCAAACTCTGCAAGCTTGAGTGGGTTGGTGAAGAACTCGGTTTGCTCACAAAGTGCTGAGTACTCGTCCTGGCCTGGCTCAAGGGCATTCCTTTCGGCTTTGGCCAGCAACTCTTCCATTTCCGCGTGGGAATAGTTGCCATCTTTGCGCTCAAAAAGGTGGGGGACAGGGAGGAGATCATCCTGAAGCGACGGTCCGATAAAGACATCCCACAGTCGCTGATTGGTCCGGTTGTCAGCGCGCTCGATTTGATTCTGGTGTTTTGTTGAAACGCAAAGGTCTTTGGCCTTCTTCATATCTAGTTTTCTCCATTCAGCAGTCTTGATTCTGAGATTCCTGCTTCGCTTCATGTCTTCGAGGCCCGGATCATTTGGAGTGCGTTCTCCAAAGTGCCGAAACTTGGTTTGTGGTTACTTGGTGGGTATTTATCGGTCCGGTCTGACTAGCCTGCCATGTGCCCAAGCCTCGGCATTTGTCTGCTGGGAATGCCGTCCGTTCCATAAATAGAAATGGAGGACACTCAGATGCCAAATGAACGCAAAACAATCCGCAACATTGACCCCGATATCCTGCTGGAGGCCAAAGTCTTTGCCCTCCAGCATGGATTGACGCTCGGCGACCTGATCAGTCGAAGTCTTACTTTCTTCATCGATGAGGCAGAGTTCGATGAATGAAGTAATGCCTAGAACTGGAACTCGATAAAATAGAGAGCGAGGAGGTCAGATACGAACTTTTGGGCCTCTTTAGCGCGATGCACTTTCTTCAAACGTCGGGGTAGTGCAGGATACCAGTAGTCTTCACCAAAGCGAGGATATGCGTCACCGTTGTCAATCAGGATGGTGACCTGCTGATCGCAACAACGTAAATCTACACCGAGTGGTCCGAAGGTATCTGAGGACCACCTCGACGCGAAGTTCGACTGGTCAATGCGATGGAACGACCAGCCCATCAATTTCATTGTTTCCTCTAGGCTTTCGCGAATGCAGACTTTGCTGAATACCTCAAAACCCGCGATCTGATGAATGGTTTCTGCAAGAAACTGTACATCGATGAGTTCGCAGTCTTCAACACTAGCTAGCTCGCGAGCAAGCAAAAGCAGCAAAGCTTCGTGGCGTCGCTCATCGCGCGCAAGAGGCGACTTCGAATGGGCATACTTACGCTTCGTCTCTTCAAAGTCTATTGCTGATACACCGAATTCTGTCTTCTTGTTCATGATCATTCTCCTTTTGAGTTGCAGGCCAATCTATGGCTATGGCGACTGCATAAGGGGGACTCCGTTCGTGATCATGAGGGCCAAACTAATGGCATTCAGAGCAATTCTTACCTGGATGTACTTACATGGCTCGTGGCGAATGGTGCAGTTTGCGAACATAGGCGAAGACCTTCAGTTCGGTCACTGAGTATTCGATTGAGTCACCGCGACGATGCGGGAATCCATCGGTACAAGGTCGGTACAGACACGCCGACTGCCACCGCTGCGTCCTTGATTGCTGTGCCAGATGCAATCAAGTCACGAACAGCTTTGATCTTGTCATCGGTCATCTGACGCGGACGACCACCAACGCGGCCCTTCGCTCTTGCCGCCTTCAGACCGGCTTGCGTGCGCTCTCGGATCAAATCACGCTCGAACTCAGCGATTGAGGCAACGACGTGGAACAGCAGACGTCCTCCAGGCGTGTTGGTATCAATTGCTTCCGTAACACTCTGAAACTCGATGCCATTCGATTTCAAGTGGCCCATGATCTCGATTAGGTGTGGCAGGCTGCGTGCCACTCGGTCCAACTTGTAAACCACGAGCGTGTCGCCAGAGTTGGGACGCAGGTAGGCCATGACCTCTGCCAAAACTGGACGGTCTTTTCGCGCACCGGATGCGACCTCGGTGAATATCCGTTCGCATCCGACAGCCTTCAATGCCGCCACCTGTGCATCATGTGTTTGGGTGTCGGTGCTGACACGCGCGTATCCAATCTTCATCAAGGCTCTTTCTCAAAACTCATCGCCTATTTACTGTTTGGCAGCATCGGTATCGATAGCGGGTTTTGAGAAACCCAACGCCTGTGGATTCCTGGCCGGTCTTGTTGGCCAATTGAGATGCTCAAAAACGACCGTTTTTTGGAAGGTCCACAGAAAACCACGTCCCTTCTCTAGTCGGAAACAAAGACTTCTGAACGAGCGATTTAGATCGAGTAATCGTTCAAGTCGCGTACCCTGATCTCAGGGCGAGACAACTCTACACAAAGACCTATCGACCCTGTTGAACAGCGCGTCTTTGCTGTTGTTCCAACTCATTCGATACCCACTGCTCGACCCTGCGCACATTCTGAAATCCGTCACGGCGAGTAGTTGCATCTAAGGCATCACAATCCACAAGCATCAGCTTCCGACAGCTATTTGATCGAGCAAAATCCGCGAAGTACAGCAATGTATCAGGTGTAGTTGGCGTTAGGTCACGACGATAGGGGCCGAATTTATATTCGACTTGCTTGCCCAACTGAACAGTATCACCTGAATGTTGGAATATTGGCCTCCCATCAAGCCAAAAACGAAATACACCATCGTTGCTACGTGACCAATTCGCTTGAACAACAAATTGTACCCACCTGCCGCTGAAACTGCGTTGGCTTCCGATCACGCCAACCGAGTCGATGTAGTCGCACGCACGAGATTGCTCGCCTTCAACATTTGTATAGCTACCGCAGTTCCAGTTGCTCGATAAAGACTCGATCAACTTAAGATTGCCGTCCTCTTGCAAGTTTAAGGACACCGTTGGTGTAGAGCCAAACTCACCTATCAGATGCTTAAAGTCCATCAGACTTACAACATATCCGGACACAATCGGCATTGATGTCGGTATATAGAAGCGGCCTGTGTACCAATATTCTCGACCAACATCCATTCTGGCCCCCGGTGTTTCACCGAACTGGATTCTTTGTGCATAACCCGGAAGACCATTGCGTTTCCAATCAAGGTCGGCAGCTTCCCACTCATATTTGAGGGTCACCGCAAGCGCGTCTCTTCCATCGAGCGCAACCAACTGAACCGCTTCTGGCACGTCGATCAGAATGGAGGTGTCCAACGCAAATCTGCCAGCAATGTCACCAGATATGATTTGATCGTGGAGCCGTGTGGTGAGAGTGGGACCCGCGCATGCTCCAAGCGCAAAAAGGACTACAAGAATTATGGTTCGCATCTTGCTTCAACAACCTTTTAGTTATTCGACCTGCCAATCGGTAATAGCATGACAAATCAAAGCATGTGAAAGCCATGCGAAGTGCATAAATGGCGAAGAGAGTGCATATCGCTAATGACAATCCACAACCATCTGACGCAATCCATGCAATGATAGTCTGCTAAGGCGGTACAGTAGCAGCCTCAGAAACTGGATGGCCCCTTACCGAAGCATGGCTGACCATTCCACAAACGATTGATCATCTTTCGTCCAGCGATAAACGCCGCCTGCCTCGTAAACGAATGAGCAAAGTTCAGAACCTTGCACCTCGCGGCAGTACTTTCCATCACGGAAAACCCAAGCACTTTCAGGCACCTCCCAACTGCCGTCCAAAGCAGCCGATGGTGCATTGCCATCTGAGCCAATGGTCCAAGTCCAGCTACCATCGCTTGAAATCAGTTCCTTATCGACCAACTGGGATGTGAACATTGCTTCGTTTAGACGCGTTGCTCCGATGGTTTCTGCTTCGGCGACAGTGGCCACGCTAACTAGTGAAACGCCTGATGTGTCAGACATCGCCGCGGTGTCGGCAGAAGATGAGTCCATTGTCGTCTGGCATGCTGCAAGGGCAGCGATAGAAATTGCGATCGTAATGTACTTCAGCATGGATTGATGTTCCTCGTTTGTATCCTGATCCGAGCACAACGAAAGCTGCTACCCGTACCCCCGCCCGCAATCGACACAATCCAGTTTTCATTGTCATACCCCAAACGGGGTATGCGCCAACTTGAATTTTTGGAGATTCCCGTCTTCAATTTGATCAAATTCAAACGGATGCGACCTTGACTGCAAAATTCAAAGACTTTTCTCAGAGCATAACCAGCATCTATGACGCCGTACTTGCAGGAAGTAATTGGCCATTGGCATTGGACGCAGTTGCCAGTCTGACCGGAGCACGGGGCGTAATGCTATATTCCGCAGGATCAAAGCTTGCTCCTTACGCCATGAATAAATCAAATAGCCTCTATCTGGGGCAACAAGAAACCATCGAAGAGTATACTCGACGGTTTATCCAATATGATTACGAAGGCATGAGGTACGTTCATGCACAACAGAGTTTGCATCCTATACGAGACACAGATGTGTGGCCTGACCTAGACGCATTTTTGTGCAGAGACGATATTAAATTTACTCGGGAAAGACTGGGAGTGTTGCGTCGCGTATATTACAACTTATCTGATGATCCGGCACATCCAACTGGCTTGATCTTGCAGTACGATGAGCAGACGTCCGAAGTTACTACCGACTTCGTAAAAGCATCGCAAAGCATCGCGCCACATCTCGCGAAAGCCGTTGAGTTGTCGCGAATGTTTGATCCACTGAAGCACCGTTACAATGCTGTTCTTTCTGTCCTCAACAAGTTGCAGACACCAATATGTATTACGACAGGGTCAGGTGAAGTAATCGTAAGTAACACATCAGCGGAACACCTGTTGGCCGAATTTCCGTCGCTACGAAGGGACGCAAAACAGCGGCTAACATCAACCAATCCGCAAATCGCCGACCAATTGGCCAGCGCAATCTCAGTGTGTTCGGAAGTTGCAGCAGGCAACTGCGACGAAACATGTAAAGAGATTATTCTCCATCGCGATGCCATTGATCCAGTTCTACTTTTGGTATCCCCATTGCGCGATCCCGCAGGCGAGATTGAACTGCATTACTCGGGTGCCTTGGTCGTGATGATTGATCCGCTTTGGCAAGTTAACATCCCGGCATCGTTGGTTCGAAGAGCTTACGGTTTGACGGAAAGCGAGGGCGACGTAGCGACACTTTTGACGCAAGCCTATACCATCGACGAGATAGCTGAAATTAGGTCGGTGTCTCCGGCAACAATCCGCACCCAGTTAAAGATCATCTACCAAAAAATTGGTGTACGGTCCCGCGCAATGTTCATGCTGAAGATGGTGAAAATTGTACCGCCCCTGATTGAGTAGGCTCGACACGCGTCCAGTTTGCATGCAGCCCCTATTGTTCGAAAAACACTGTGCCGAACTTAGTCCGTCTCCTTAGTTCACTGATTATCGGAAACCACCGTTTTCGAAGATTTAGCCGAACAGGAGTACGGTTAACGGTAAGTCGTAACGAGGTATGATGCTAAAGGAGATTCATCGCGTAGTGCTACAGCCGAGGCTTTGATCACGGATAAGACCAGTCAACTCAACTACTCATTTGTTGCGTCGCGACGTCTCGATGTTTGGCTGGTATCGATCGTGGAGCTGCCCAAGCGGGAATAAGGCAGATCAATATACAAAAAACACTGATTGCCAGCCTATCGCTATCCGCGCAAAGCTATCGTTGCATGCGATGATCCTGGTGGGAGTTAATGGCGGATATAGTACATTTTACGGAACTTCTTGGCGCTAGCGAAGACCGAAGAGATGATGTCCATAGGGCATGCGCCATCAGCGGAATATATGATGCAATCCGTGCAAAGAGCTACTACGAAGATCAGGTCAGCAGATGGGCGTTGGAGTGCAAGAGTTCATTCACGGACAAGAAACTATTCCTGAAACACAGGAAAAAGTTACGGTCGTATGAATCTATGGCAGTACTCTTGATCGTATGGAAAGAGTCCGAGTTTGTATCGCCAAAAATCTTGTCCACAGCCGGAGGTAATAGATGGTTCGAGGATAGAGATCTAACGCAAAATGCACTCGCTATGCACATGGCTTCTCCAGAGGAGGGGGCAGACGATGTGCAAAAAAAGATAAACCTTGTTTCAACAATAAAGAACGCTGCGGAGGCCTTTAGCCTCTTGGAAGTAGATCTCGTGCACACAAAAAAGTCTCTGCTGAAGCCAACTCCCGTACTAGACAGAATATTTCGAAAGGTTGGCCAAAACATAGCGGAGCATCAGTAATGTCCGTATCTAGCAAGGAACAGCTTAGCGATACCAAAGGTCCACCTAAGTCATCTGTTGACTGGGATCAGGTATCCGAAGTCCTTCTGAAATCCATAAGTAAGAATAGTTATGAGTCTTGGATCGAGCCATTGGTTCTCCTAGGAATTGAAGACGATGTGGCATCGTTTGAAGTTCCAACTCGTTTTATTGGAAACTATGTGTCTCAAAACTTCGGTGAGGTGATAGTTGATTGCCTTCGGTCAACCGGCTTCTCCGTAAGTCGGATACAGTTTGTCGTCCAAGAACGATCGGCTGACGTAAGCGTGAATACCGGCCATGCAGGTGATGCTTCAACTGCAATGGGTGTCTTGGAGGATAGCAACGCGGTAGATCGGGGCACTCCCTTGGACAGGAGATTTACGTTCGAGAGTTTCGTCGTCGGGAAGTCTAACGAGTTTGCCCACGCGGCCTGTAGAAGGGTCGCGCTGGGTGGTGAAATGGAGTTCAATCCTCTGTTCATATATGGAGGAGTTGGACTTGGAAAAACCCATCTTATGCACTCGATCGCCCACGAACTGAGGAGATATGCACCTCAGACAGAGGTTCTTTACTTGTCGGCTGAGCAGTTCATGTATCGGTTTATTACGGCTATTCGTGATCGCAAAATGACGGGCTTCAAGGAGATGTTTCGCACCGTCGATGTGCTGATGGTAGACGACGTACAATATCTTGCCGGAAAAGATAGCACGCAAGAAGAGTTCTTTCATACTTTCAACTCACTAGTTGATACACGTAAGCGTGTAATCATTTCGGCTGACAGATCTCCTGGGGAGATAAGTGAATTGGAGGGTAGAATTAGAAGTCGATTGCAATCGGGGTTGGTAGTGGACGTACACCCAACTGATTATGAGCTTCGCTTAGGCATTCTCCGTGCGAAAGTCGTAGATACTTATACTAACTATCCGAAGATGGCTATAAGCGATGATGTGTTGGAGTTTCTCGCGCATAAGATAACCACGAATGTAAGGGTTCTTGAAGGTGCTCTTACGAGATTACTTGCTTTTTCTTCTCTTGTAGGCCGTCCAATTGACATGGAGCTGGCGGAGGATTGTCTTCAAGACGTTCTGAGAGCTTCTAGCAGGAAGATCTCTATTGGTGAAATCCAGAAGAGCGTCAGTGAGCACTTCAATGTTGGTGTATCGGACATGATTGGTCCAAAACGCGAAGTGGAATTTACTAGGCCTAGACAAGTAGCTATGTATTTGTCCAAGCAACTGACTAGTCGTTCATTGCCTGAGATTGGTCGCCGTTTTGGCGGTAGAGACCACACAACAGTTATGCATGGCGTAAGAAAGATTGAAGAACTCGCGCGTGAAGACCTGGGGCTATCGGAGGATTTGGAGCTTCTTCAAAAGAAGTTAGAAGGTACCCTTGTAGAGCATGTTAGTGACGAAGTACCGAAGCTGGCGGATGTTAGTGACCATGCAAATACAAAATCTGCTGATGATTATGATGACATAACGGATTTTTCGTCTCATCGCATACTTAGAATTCTCTAGTATGGAAAAAACCTATAAGGATTACACTGATTTTTCTGCGCTTACGGGGGTGGTATTCTGCTGACGTGGTTGATCGGAGGTCACTCATGTCTGAACAGAATGCTGCCCTTGTAATTTTGATTCCTGTGCCCTGGTCCGAGAAGCCTATCGAGCTTAGACTGCATTTTTGGCTGGCGGTAATGGCTATAGCCTGCGTCGTTGCCGCCACAGTCTGGCTGTTGTAACGGATTCCCAAGATCCCAAGCATGTTTATCGCCAGCGCACGTAGTCTCACTATATGATAGTTCGGCTCGATAGCGATCGCCAGAGAACTCGGCAAAGCACAATTTACCGTGTCTGGTTGCCTGGAGGTCAGGATGCAAAAATTCCCAATACCTACTTCTTTGGATCGTGGGCAAGCGGGACTATGGTGTGCCTGACGTAGAATATGCATCCGGAGTTTGCACATTGATGCTCAGTTCGAAAGAACAAGTCTGTGCTGACTCTATCTTCAGTTACGGTTACGATTTCGTGCGCGGCTGTAAGCCTTCCCTTCCAATCATCGAGAACCTTCGCAGATGCCCCACCCCGATGATAGATAATCAACTCTCCATGATCCCTACCTACTAACGCCGTACCATACCGAGTTGAGAGTTGAAGAAATCCATCATCCAGCCAACCGAAGTTCTTGTGAACTTTCGCTTCTCCCAGCCATCGGAAGCCACTTTCGTGGTTGACTATGATGTCACAATGTCCGTTCACGTGTTGATCGTGGACGGCTGATATACCCGCAGCGTTCAGCATTTGAACAATCTGCATAGAAATCTCGTCCTCCCCTCGGTCTTCCTTCATGAGAATGCCACGTATATCGACCAAGCTCGCATAAGCCTGACCAAGGACTTCCTCCAGAACCACCATCCGCTCAAGATGAGAGGATGCAAAAACCCAGCGCAGGATACGCCCACCCTGGCTATCGCCATTCCACTTTAGGAAGTCGGCTACAGTCACATCTTCAGGATTCATCGCGGACTTCATCCCTGACTGAATAAAAAATTCGGACGTGTTCTAAAGGCCTGGCTATTGTTTCTCCTGAACCGGGATGTATGAGTGTACCGCTTTGGAGCAGATCATGAAACTCGTTGTCACTTAGATGATGCTGGCCTTCCTGCATGTCTAGGTAACCGTGCATAGATAAAATCGGGCCATCCATGGTGCACAGAATTCCGAGTGCGGACAGCAGACGTGACTGATGCCGTTCGTTCAAATGTCTTGCAAAGAACGGTAGGCCAAGGTGATAGCCATCACCCACGTCGATCTTGGATAGGACATCGGTGATTGCCAGACACGTGCTACGCATGTCTGGATCAATCTGTGTAGTTTCCAGTCTTCGCCTAAACTCCACAAAAGCCATTACATCACTCAGACACCTTCGCAACATTCAACTGAGCCTTCTGACCAAGACGGTCAATGACGAACTCGTAGTCAGCGGCACGAACACAGTTGTTAATCAAAGCGCCAGTGATGATTGGGCTTCCGTCTTGCCCTTTCCCAGAAGGACCGCTGGCTGAAAGGCTAATGCTTGGGATGTAGAAAACGTTGTCTTCGGCGAAGTTCCATTCAACTGTAATCCGATAGATAGCGATGGCCTGTACCGCTGACTTACCCGCAACGTGGTATGCCTCGGTTCGTTGATCGGCATCTTTGCGACGACGCGGCATTTTCTCATCTTTGATCCCACCAGTTGTCGTCTGAAAGGTCATTTGTGTAACTGTGCCTTCATTTGCGTCATCGTAAAATGGTAACACTGCTGGGAAGAGGTTCACGGGATCGTTGATTTCAATCGTATCCCATTTGTTGACCATCGTCTTCAACACGGAGTGCAGGCCATGAACATCAGCTTCTGCAACGCCCTGAGGATGATCTACTCGAATTTCCAGAAAGTCGCGATCATGCGGCATCCAGACAACATGGAAAAGCTGTACAGGTTCCTTTACAAGGCCAACTACTTCATCATAGCGGCTCCGCATTGCGGTCGGATCTTCGAAGTCATCGAACAATATTTCTTCTCTCTTCTTGATCCAAAACACCGATGATAGGACCACACCGACACCGTCCTCATTGCTCTCGACCTGCACCACAGACATATCACCATTCCCCTTGTAGAGGTCCTCGTCGTCCATGAGGTGAGGGTACGCCCTGTAGGCCGGTCCATCATCGATCGTGATATTACTTATGGTCTGTTGAATTGCGTCTCTTTTTGATGCCGCCACAGGATAGAGTTTCGTGTATTTTTCTCCGCAGAGCAGGTGTTCAACCAACGCATCTTCCAACTTGCCGCGATCAATCTTAACACCGGCATCAGTGACCTTCTTGAGAGTTCGGTCCCATCCGAGACTTGTTGATACCCCGTTGGCATCAAGAATCTTCTTGGCATTGGTCCATGACATCCGATGACGCATCGTTCGAAATAACTTTTTCATCAAAGCACCTTACTTGTGTAACGTCAGAGAAACACAACCTTTACGATTCTTCCAGGTTGGCCGGTCAAGACTACTAGCAAGCACATATAATCTAGACATTGTCCGATTTACGAAGCCACTCTGGGTGTTGTTCTCTGCTACGATAACCCAGTGTTTACTCTGCTTTGGTTCCTGTTCGTGCTGGCAAAGCGCGGTATGCTCTAAGTTGGCTGCCGTGGCAAAGAATGATCCTATTGATCTATAGCGAAACCTGCTCAAAAAAAAATGTGGTGGGACAGATACGTTACAACACACGTAAATTGGCCCCTTTTTGATGCGTCCCACTTTAGCCTAACGTATTGATGTTTATGGATTGGTGAACTCCTCTCCTGGGCACCATTTACCCCAAAACACTGTTGGACATAGGCGCTTTCTATCGCGCCGGAGCACGTGCGTTAGTCATATTTTCACGTCGTGTGAGACTACTCAGGCGCGATCTCGTGCGGTCTTTACCTTTTGCTCAACTTTCAGGGCCGAGGCAAAGGCCAATGCAAGTAAAAGTGCCCCAAAGAGTGCTGAAAGCCCGACGCGGATGTCCGTGGCTTCCGCGATCAGGCCAATCACCGGTGGTCCGACCAGAAAACCGCAAAGCGTGATTTGCGTCAGGATCGCGACATTGCTGGCACTCGACCGCCCCGGCAGCTGGCCTGCCGCGCTGACAGCAAGGGGAAAGCCGATTGAAACCCCGAAACCAAGCATCGCGATCCCAAGGTAGGTGCCCCAGATTGTCGGCGCGACAAGCGCGACGCCAAGGCCGGCCATCGCCAATGCAATCAAACTCTGTGCCAGACGCGCGACCTCGATCCGGGCCTTCAACGCATCACCTGAAAACCGGCCAAAGGCCACCGACAAGGCAAAGACCGTGTAGCTTGCCCCTGCAAGCCCGGGCGAGGCTTCATGCGTATTCGTTGCAAAGACGGCCAGCCAGTCCGCCATCGCCCCCTCTGTGGTCGCAACGCCAAACCCGAAAAGTGCAATCAGGATCAGCTTTTTTGAGGGTCGCGCCCTTTGGGTTTGACGCGCAGGAGCTTGCAATGAGAAATCTGTGATGGACCGCGCCGCTATCAGAAGAGGGATCGCGCAAAATCCAGACACAAGGACAAGAGAGTAACCCGGTGCCATCCGCAATTCTGCCATAACTGATCCCAGAACAGAGCCGATCAACACGCCGACTGACCAAAACCCGTGGCATCCGTTCATGATCAGGCGCGTGCTGCGGGTTTCGACTTCGGTTGCTGTGACGTTCAAGCTGAGTTGTGCAAGCGCCATCGCCGTCCCTGCCAGTGCCAATGCAGCAAAAAGGCCGCCCCATGTTGTCGCAAATGCGGGCAATGGCATCAGCACCAGATATGACCCCAAACCGAGGCTCAACAGACGACGACTGCCCAAAGCTTCCGCTATTCTGCCGCCCACGAATAGCGTGGCCAACAGTCCCAGCGGCATGCCGATCAACGCCAGTGCCAAAGCCCCCTCACCCAAACCGATGGTGTTCTGCACTTGTGGGATACGTGGAAACCATGCGCCCAGAACCAAGGGTTGCAGCAGAAAGACAATCCGAATGGCAGAAACATCGGTCAGCACAGCGGGCCATCTTTCGCTGATCCACCCAAGAGCGTCACAAGTCGTCCCGCTTCTGCAGCATCAAATCCGCGCTTGTATTCTCCGAAACCGAGCGATCTGTGATGTCCGCTCAGAGGGGCTTTGGCAGAACAGGATGCATGAAACGATGAAATCTCTGTTTGTGCCAACAAATCAGGCAGGTTTGCGCTGTTGATGCCGCTTCCTGCCATCACTTCGATCCTTGCGTTTGCCGCCTGATAAAGGGCGTTGAGGGTCGCGACCCCTTCGACCGCCCGGACTGCGCCACCTGACGTCAAGACGCGCGTAAATCCCAATGCGATTGCGTCCTCTAATGCCACCAGTGGATCACTCACAACATCAATCACCCGGTGCAAAGTCAGGGCAAGCCCATCGGCGGCGCGTCCCATGGCCTCAAGCGCTGCAAGGTCAAGCCGCCCGCCCCGTTCAGCACCGAGCACAACGCCGCTTAATCCGTAGTCACGGACCGCACTGATACTGGCGCAAGCGGTCTGAAGGTCTGCATCGCTTAGCTCAAAATCGCCACTGCGCGGGCGGATGAGCACATGGGTTTCAATGCCGCTTCTGGCTGCAAATTCCATCAATCCCGGATCAGGGGTAAGCCCGCCGATATCCAGACCGGAACAAAGTTCAATTCTGTCCGCAAATGGTGCCGCGGCAGTCACGCCATCGGCCCCGTCGACGCAGATTTCAAGCGTATACGCGCTATTCGGCGGCATTGCTGGTCAATGTCAGCGCCGCCGCATCCGCTAACGGGAGCGTGTGTGAAAGATCGCCCGAAAGCACGACAAGGTTACGTGTCTTCTGCCGCAACAGCGTGGCGCGATCGGGTTGTCCGACCACTTCAGCAGGAATTGTCACAGCCATGCGCAAAGCCTGCTCCAGCGGAATACCGACGGATTGGACAAGCCGGGCAACGCCTTGTGCTTGGGTCACATGGGCACCTGCAAGGTTACCCTCCGTGTTGATAAGACGCCCCGATTTGAGATGCACCTCTTCACCATAAAGCGTGAATTCATCTGGCCCGCCAACCGTCGCCATCGCGTCAGACACAAGATACATCAAGTCTGGCGCAGGTCTTGCCCGAAGTGCCAAAGCAATCATGCGATCATCCACATGGTGACCGTCACAGATAATACCCGATCTAAGCTGCGAGTTGATGACAGCCCCTACAGCCCCCGGCGCCCGCCCGATCATCGGCGACATCGCGTTAAACAGGTGGGTTGCACACTGCGCACCACCCGCGATGGCCGCTTCAACCGTTTCCGCATTGGCGTCCGTGTGCCCGATAGAAACGATCGCCCCAAGCGCGCGCAATGCCGCGATCTGTTCGGGGCTGGCCGCCTCTGGGGCCACTGTAATCATAACGGCGATTTGCTGCGCACGCAGCTGCGTCACAACTTGCATCGTCCGATCATCGAGGTCGCGTATGAACCGGCCATCATGGGTTCCACGGCGCGCATGTGAAATATGCGGCCCTTCGATGTGCAACCCGACGAAACCGTCCATATCGCACGCATGCAGTGCGGCCTCAGCCGCCCGATCCAGCACATCAGGAGCATCCGTTATCACGGTCGGCATGATCGCCACGGTTCCAAAGTGATGATGCGCGCCGATCATTGTCGCGATTCCGTCCTTGGTGGGTGTGCTGTTCAGCATTACCCCACCACCGCCGTTGACCTGTAGATCAACGAACCCCGGCGTCAGACATCCCTTTATGTGGACGGCATCCTTTTGCGCCACGGCAACATCCACGACCTTGTCGTCCACAAGGCGCACTGCCTTGCCTGTCAGTATCCGCTGCCCGTCAAAAAGCTGTTCGGGCGCAATCCACATATCCTTCATGCCGCCTCCTCGAAGTAGTAAGGCGCCAGGGCGCATTGAATCTCGGCATCAATCAACCGTTGCACCAAAGGTCCGTTGAGGTCCTCGGCGCGGGTCAGGACCGCTTCGTCAAAGTGATCCGCCAGCACTGTATCGGGAATCTGCTGGGCCAGATCCGACATCAGCTCTCTGACAGCGGCCTGCGCAGTGGGTTGTGCCCAGTAGTAGCGAATGCGATCGGCCAGACCGAAGTGACGTTGGTGATAAAGTGACGACGCATCCCCTGAATAATGCCCTTGCCAATGGGCAGGCTGCGTTGTCATCAGATCTTCCATTGTAGCCTGCAACGCACCCCTTTCGCTGCGCAACTGGTCAAGCGCATAAAGCGCCTTGCGATAGGCAAATGTCAGCGCCGGACCGACCTTCTGAAAGGCAAAGCCAAGATTGGCAAGTTTGGGATAAACGGCAGGGTCCTGATAGTCCGTTGAATGGGCCTCCAGACAGACATGCGGGTGATCAGACAGAGCTGCCACCAGATGGGGATCACGATCCATGGGCAAGGCGTGGACCGCAGTGGGGCTGAACTCCACACCGGGCTGCACGACAAGCCCGCAGATTTTTTCTGCCATTGCGCCAAATGCCTCATCATGCGCCTGAAGCGTCTTGCGCGCAGCCGCGACTGAGGTCGGTTGTATTTCACCGGTTTCATCGACGCGCGCGCCACCCGGTGGGGGCACTTCGGTTCCGACAACAAACAGAAGGTCAGGATTGACCGCGCAACAGACCTTGGCCAAATGCGCCGAGCGTGCGGCGGTCACCTCATCCCCTAGCTGCGCCGGTTCTCCGGCGCACCCTTCTGAGCAATCAAGGTGAATTTTGTGAAATCCGGCCATCACATAGTCGGCCACCATACGGTCCGCTTTGGTAAGCGCTTGGTCAGGTGTCATGGCCCGCCACGCCTGCGGACCCAGATGATCACCGCCAAATGTGATCCGCGCGCGCGCGACGCCCGTGCGATCAGCCAGATCATGGACAAAACCAATAAAGTCGGCGGGCCGCATACCTGTATAGCCACCATCCTGATTGACCTGATTTGATGTGGCTTCGATCACGATTGGTCGGTCCAGTGTTTCGGCCAGCGCCAAAGACGCCCGCAGCACATCAGGATGCGCCGAACAGACCGACGGTATCGCAACCTGCTGACCCGCGCGGTTGCGCCGGATGATATCGCGCAGGACCTCAACCATCTTGTTCTGCCTGCCATGCCGCATAGGCCGCACCACGTGCGCCACTTGTGTCCCCGCCTTGGGCAAGAACAAGGGGCGGCGTTCTGAAGTTTGCAAGCTGGGCTTGTTCTGCGGCAGCCTTCAGATCACCTGTCAGGCCTTGGATATGCGTCAGCCCCCCGCCAAGGACAATCACATCAGGATCAGCCGTCAACGTCAGCGAATGCAACAAGTCGGCGGTCAGTGCACACCACGCCTGCCAGACTTGCGCTGTCTTGCCATAGCGCTCTGCTGCGATTTCAGGGGGTGACAGGGTTTCGCCGGTGAAATGCGCGGATAGTCGGGACAGACCGGGACCTGCGATATAGGTCTCGATACACCCGAGACGGCCGCACCCACAGGTCAGGATTGGTAAATTATACTGGGCGACCAGATGCGCTGGAGCCGATGTGTGTCCAAATTCACCACCGGTCATGGTTGGCCCCTCAAGAATGCGACCATCAACGCAGATTCCGCCACCAACGCCGGTGCCAAGGATCAGGGCCATTACGATGCGCTTGCCCTTGCCTTGGCCAAAGATGGCCTCGGACAGCGCCATGGCCCGACAATCATTGACATAAGTAATCCGGCGTCCCGTCGCCGCCGCAATGTCAGCGGGAAACGGATGACCGGTGGCTGCAAGGTTCGCCGTCAAGGCAAGCCCATCAACCGGGTTCACAAGGCCTGCGGCACCGATACCGACGGGAGCTGCCTGTCCGGCGGTCTGTTCGGCCCAAGCTATCTGGTCTGCCATTGCGCCAACCAGTCCGGCATAATTTGATGGTGTCTCGCAACGCTGGCGCGCCACCACGGACCAATGATCATCGAAAACCTGCGTTTCGATCTTGGTTCCGCCCAAATCAATGCCAACCGCACTCATGACGCCACCGGATAAAGCTTCACACCCGAGACAACCCTACTCAACGTGCCCTGCCCTGCGAAGGGATCATCTACGTCCAGTCCAAGATCCTGTGCCCAGATCACACCCCTGACCTGAGCCGCGGCCACACATAGCGGTGCTGCCCATGCCGGCCCGAAAGGCATCTGCACGTCGATGTCGCTCGCAGACCCGATCGTCTCTACCCGCGCAGTGGGGAATTGTTCGCACAATTCGGCAGCAAGATCATTGTCATACTCCCGTGTCGGAGAGGTTGCGCTGACAAAGACCGTGATCGCCGTTGCACTGTCGATGAAAGACTTGGGCCCATGGCGAAAGCCCAATGTGCTGTCCCAAAGCGCAGGGATTTGACCGGCAGACAACTCCATGACCTTCAGCGCGCTTTCTCTTGCGGCGAAAGCCAGCGAACCGGTGCCAACATAAACAGCGCGTTCTGGCCTTGGGGCGGCGGCGAACTGCGGCAGCAGCCCTTCAAGCTGGTCGGCGAGTGCGCCAAAGCGGGCCTGCACGTCGCAAGGCGCATCAAACAGCGCCAAAGCCGTCAGCAACATGGTCGAAAAACTGGACGTCATGGCAAAGCCTGCGTCATGCGTCGCGTCTGGCAAGACGATGACCTGCGTCGGGCCCTTTGATTGGCGTTTGCCCAAAGCGCTGTCTTTGTTGCAGGTGATGTTCAGCCGTGGCGCATCCGGCAAGAGCGCATCCAGCGCGTCGAGTGTCCCGATCGTTTCAGCGCTATTCCCCGATCTGCCAAAGCTGACGATCAGCGGGCGGACATCCGACAGGACATGAGCAGGGTTCGCGACGATATCTGTCGTGGGCACCGACCGCGTGCCCTTGAGCGACGCGGCAAGAATATCGCCGATATAGGCGCTGGTGCCTGCGCCGCAAAACCACACTTCGTCAAAGTTTTGGTCGGCAATCCACCCGCGCAAAAGGTCCACCTCAAGCGCGCCGCCCCAGTCCCGCCAAATGGCGGGCTGCCGGTGGATTTCTTGCCAAGTGGCCCAGTTTTTCAGCCCTTCAGTCATGTGGTTTGTGTCACCTTTGAGAGGGTTTCAGGCGCGTCGGGGTCTAACCCAAGCGCAAGCGCCGTGCCAAGAATAATGGGATAGAGCATCGCGAGGAGTGCAGCAGCCTTTGCCGCTGGCGTCATTTGATGGGCTTCATTGCCCGCAACGCGGACCCGATGCACATCGCAACCAACCGCCCTGAACCGCGCTTCGGCCTGATCAAGGCTGTCTTGAATGTCGTCCAGACCGGTATCAAGCATCAAAACCATCAACGGGTTGGTGGCAAGTTGCAGGGGGCCGTGCAGAACCTCGGAACTTGAATAGGCCTCTGCATGGATAGCACAACACTCTTTGAGCTTCAGCGCGACTTCATGGGCTGCGCCATAGCCGGTATCCCGACCAATCACATAGACATGTCGCGCACGCAGAAAGGCCGCCTGAATAGCCTCGGCCTGCGGGTGGGGTGTGGCCATGGCGGTGAACGCATCGGCAGAGGCCTGCGCTTTCGGGCCATAGGCCGGTTTCATTTTGCTCAGCAGTGCCATGCCTGCCGCAACTGATCCAATGACGGATTTCGTGGCCGGCACGGCAAGCTCTGGTCCTGCCCCGATGGACAGACAAAGGTCTGATGCTGCCTCAACCGCGCTGTCTGGCTGGTTGGTCAGCGCGATCACTGCGGCACCGGCATTGGACGCACCTTTGGCGCAAGACACAAGGTCATGGCTGGCACCCGACTGGCTGATCACAAGCGTTGTCGCGTCATGAAGCATGACACCACCCCCCACCGAAAAAACGGACGGCGGCAGAGAGGTGACAGGAATCCCAAGCTCGCGCATGAATTCATAGGACAGGATGTTCGCCGCAGCATCAGAGGAACCACGGGCGATGGTATAGATGGCCTTTGGCGTTTTCACTGCCGCTTCCACTGTTTGCGTCGCCGACGCCGCGAAAACGTCAGCGCTCTGGGCGGCTTCACTGGCCATAAACCGTCCCGGCATTTCGTTCTTGAGTGTCATTTCCTCAGTCCAAATTCATCAAAGGCGCGCCATGTCTCGGTCATGTCGATCATGCCGCCAGAAATACGTGCGTCATCAAGGGCCATAGCGACCAAACCGGCCTCGAGCGCATCAACAACGCCAACGGGCAGGCTGTCAGTCTTGCCGCGCAAGAAGGCAACAATGTCATCAACCATCATATGATCAGCGCCATAGTGCGACGATGCCTGGGCCGCACTCATCTTGGTGTAGTCGTGATTGACAATCTGTGACCCGTCACGGGCCGTTGCCTTTAGAAAGCCGCGCACAAAATCGCCCTCGGCCATGCCATGTGTGCCCAGCACACAAAAGCGGCGATGTTCATCGGGGACGTTCAGGTTCGTATGAAAGGCCAGCGAAGCGCCGGTTTCATACTGCAACAGGGCCGTCTGATAATCGATGATGTCCCCGTCAGAATGATAGGCATCGTCAACCGCGTTCCAGATCGAAGGCTTATGGTGCATGATCTCGTTTTCGAGGTTCGCACTTGGCGCATGCGCAGGCACAAAGGATTTACGCCCGCCAAAGCTCGCAACCCTGCTGGGGCGGGACCCTGTCACCATGTTGTAAATGTCGATGTCATGGCAGCATTTTTCGAGCATGAAACCACCCGACCAGGACACCATCCGCCGCCAGTCGCGCATGAAGAAGGCACCATGATAAGGGGCGATATGCTCGTTCGCTTCAAGCGAGACAATCGGCCCCAGATCACCCAGAACCGCGCGCAGATCGACCATGTGCTGGGAATAGCGCAGCACCAGCCCGACCATCACCTGATCAGTGCCATGTTCGGCCAACAATGCAGCCAATTCCATGGTTTCAGCCTTGGTCGTCACGACCGGCTTTTCGGTGAAGATGCGCACACCCGCCGCCAGCCCCATCTTGATGTGCTCAAGATGAAAACTGTTGGGGGACCCGACAAAGAACAAATCGGGCTGGGTGTCGGCAAGCATGGTCTGGATATCATCAAATTGCGGCGTGTCGCGGCGTAGCTTGGCACAGGCGGCAAATCCCTCGCGCAGTTGGACGATCTTCGGCTGGTCGGGGTAGCCCGGAAAAACCTGATCGGGGATCAATGCGCGTGCGGTGTCTTCCGTGACGGTCGCCCCGTCTATTTCCAAAGCCGATGCGGGCTGCGGATCATAGTAGCCAACCAACTCTGCCTCTGGCATCGCTTCTTTTAGGATCGACAGCACATGCGCGGCCCGAAGCCCAATTCCTGCTGTGACAACTCTCATGGTGCTCCCCTCAATTTACAATTTCAGGGGCAGCTTTGCGGCGGAGCACATCACCGGATGCATCAAAGACGTGGCAAGCATCAGGTGCGACCTCAAGCGTCATCGGTGCGCCTTCCTTGATCTGCGCATCGCCGGGAAGCGAGGCGCAAAAGCGGGTGCCATTCCCGATTGTGCCATAGGTGATGGACACTCCGCCCAAGCGTTCCAACACATTGACCGAGATATCAAAGCCGGTCTGGCCGATTTGCACATGCTCGGGGCGGATGCCGACCTCAACCTTGTCACCGGCAGAAACGCTACCACCCTCGACCGGCAAGGCCATCTGATACCCACCATCCAGTGTGACCTTGACCCCCGTTGCATCAACATCCTGCACCGTTGCCGGAATAAGGTTCATGTTGGGTTGACCAATGAATGAGGCCACAAATTTCGTTCTGGGATGGTGATACAGTTCCATCGGGCTGCCGAATTGTTCAACGCGGCCTCCGTTCAGCACGACGATCCTGTCAGCCATTGTCATCGCTTCGACTTGGTCATGGGTCACGTAGACCATCGTGGCATCAAGACTGCGATGCAGTTGGCTTAGCTCAACGCGCATGTCACCCCTCAGGGCCGCATCAAGGTTCGATAGCGGTTCATCGAACAAAAAGACCTTCGGATTGCGCACAATCGAGCGGCCAATGGCCACGCGCTGACGCTGGCCGCCGGAAAGCTGACCGGGCTTGAGTTGCAGTTTGTCGGTCAGTTGCAGGATATCTGCGGCACGGTGCACCCGCGCATCCATGTTGGCCTTTTCAAGTTTCTGAACCCGCAGCGGGAAGGCGATGTTTTCATAGACACTCAGATGCGGATAAAGCGCATAGGATTGAAAAACCATCGAGATGCCACGCTCAACCGGCGGGGCGGCGCTGACGTCTTCGCCACCGATTTCAATGGTGCCACTGGTCGCCTCTTCCAATCCTGCGATGATCCGCAAGAGCGTTGATTTCCCGCAGCCGGAAGGCCCAACAAAAACAACAAATTCCTTGTCCTCAATCGCGAGGCTGATGTCGTGCAGCACTTTCGCCGTACCAAAGGATTTGTTGATCGCATTGAGAGAAAGCGTCGCCATGGCGCAGTCCAATCATTCTTGAGAGTAGTGGATGAAATACCCGGGCGACAGAGTGAGACGCCGCCCGGGTGTGGGCTGGGAGGAACCCTTAGAGTGCGTCGTCGAGCTCTTCGCCCGCGATGGTCACCAGATTGTCGACTGTGTCGTCTTCAAGCAGGATGCCCTGGACCATGTTGGTGAAAACAGACTGGAGCGACTTGAAGTCTTCGACGATAGGCTCTGGGCCACCGGTCGAGATAGAGGCCGTGAAGTTCGGCCAGACGCCACTTTCGTAGTAGAGGTCGGTCTTGCCCATTGCGGCATAGTCAAAGATCGGTGTCAGACCCCAAGAGCTGTCCAGATCGTACTGGGCATCGCCCGATGTAATGCGCTGGGCCAGCTCTTGCGCCAGTTCTTCGTGGCCAGAGCCCTTGAATACAACAATCGAGTCCGTAATCAGGATTGATCCGCTTTCACCCGATGGGCCAGCAGGCACAGGTGCGACGATCTGGTTTATGTCTTCATTGTGCTGGCCGTAGCCCCATGGGCCTTGGACATACATTGCAATCTGACCGTCGTTAAAGAGGTCCTTTAGCTGATCACGTTCCCAAGCGGTTGGACCTTCCTGAGAAACAGTCGCCAGCTTGCCGTAGAATTCCAGTGTCTCTCGGGTTTGCTGGCTGTCCAACATGTTCTCGCCCGTAGCCGGATCAATCACCATGCCACCGTTTGAATACAGGTAGTTCAGGAACTGGTGCATCGTGTTGTCAAAGTCTTTGCCAGCAAGACCCACACCGGCAGAGTCCGTGTTGTCAACAACACCCCGCGCCATGGCATACATTTCGTCCCACGTTGTCGGTGCAACGCATTCCTGACCAGAGGCTTCTACGATATCGCAATTGATATAAAGCGCCTTGGTCGAGAAGGCATGTGGGTAGCCCCAAGTCTCGCCTTCGATGGTCACTGTGTTCAGGACACCGGGCTGATAGGGTGCAGCGGGATCAATTTCGGCGGGGACAATCAGGTCATTGTTGGCAAGCTGGCGCAGTGTGCGAGAGCCCATATATGCAATGGATGGTGGATCACCGGCAGCCGCGAGTGTCAGTGATTTGTCCTGACATGTGCCCCATGGCACAGCCTCAAGGTTCACCGTCACGCCTTCGTTGTCCGCAATAAACTGGTCCACCACGGCCTGATCCGCCTCGCGGATTTCACCACCGCACATGATGAAATGCAGCTCTGTTGCGTGGCCGTCTGCAAAAGCCATGCTGGCCCCGCTGGAAAGTAGCACCGCGCCTAGTGTCATTTTTGTTAGTTTCATTTTGAACTCCCTTGGTTGGTTGTTGGCTATTCTTTGACCGCACCGGCCGTCAGACCCGCCACGAGGTATTTTTGAAGGAACAAAAAGATGACCATGACAGGCAGGATGCCGGTCAAGGCAGCGGCCATCATCTGGTTCCAGGTGACATCCTGATAGCCGATGAACTCAAACAGTCCGGCTGGCAGGGGTTGCAACTCACGTTGTTGGTTGAACGTGATGGCAAAGAGAAATTGCTGGGCGTAGGCGCCGATGAATACGGCCGTGCCGACAACAATCAGTCCGGGCGTCGCAAGCGGCAGCACGACACGGCGTAGCGTATACATCCGGCTGGCACCATCGACATAAGCCGCTTCCTCCAACTCGCGCGGGATCTTTTCGAGGTACGACCGCAAAAGCCAGATTCCCGTGGGGATCAGGAAGGCGACACCCGGAATGATCATGGCCCAGTAGGTGTTCAACAGCCCCATTGAGCGCAGGACGCGGTAAAGCGGGATCAAAAGAACCGCGCCAGTGAACATGTTCACGCCCAGAAAGATCGCCAAAGATCCGTTCTTGAAAGGAAAATCGAGCCGGGCGTAGGCGTAAGCGGCAGGGATGACAAAGATCATCGTCAAAAAGGTCACCGCAGAAGCAATAAAGACCGAGTTGAAGATATAGCGCCCCAGCAACGGCACCGTTTCCCACATGTCGCTATATGCCTGAAAGCTAAAGTCGTCGGACCAGAACTGGTAGGGGCTCCGGAACAGATGCTCGAGCGGGCGCAAGGACGCCATGAACATCTCGAAGAAAGGCAACAGGATGAAAATCAGGAAAACCGTGATAGCGGCATATATGCCAACCATCTGTAGTTTGGTGTACTTATCCATCATTTTACTTGGTCCCGTACTTGCGGTTAACGACCTTGAGCACATTCAGATAAAGCAGCGAGAATACGCCCAGCAGGATCACAATGATCACGGCACGCGCAGACCCTTCGCCGAATTTGAAGTTGCCGATAGCGGTCTTGTAGGTGTCCACGATGAGCGTCGTCGTTGCACCGCGTGGTCCGCCTTCGGTCAGGATCCAGATGATCTCGAAGCTGTTGAAGGTGAAGATCGCGGACAAAAGCGACATCGACACGATAACAGGCATGATCTGCGGGATGGTGATCCGGCGAAACCGGTACCAGCGTCCTGCACCATCGACCCACGCGGCCTCGTAGAGATCACGGCTGACGCCTTGCATTGCGGCAAGGAAGAACAGCGTGACCATTGGTGTGCCAACCCAGACATCGGCAACAACGGCAGAGTAGAAAGCCGATTGCTTGTAGGCCAGAAACTCGAACGGCCCGTCCGTGATGCCAAGGGACATCATCGTGCCCGACAAAACACCAAAGTAGCCGTTGTAAAGCCAAAGCCAGCCGATCATCCCAATCGCCATCGGAATGATCCAAGGCGGCATGACAAGCACACGGAACAACCCGCGACCCGGAATAGCGGCATTCAACAAAGTCGCACCGATCAGTCCCAGCACCAGCTTGAGCGCCACCGACAGGAACATCCAATAGAAGGTGCGGACAATCGTGTCGCGGAACTTCCGGCTTTCAACGAGGTCCTGATAGTTGGCTAGGCCGACATATTCCTCACCGCCCAGCCCGGCCTCCATGAAAGACAGGCGGATCGTTTCGGCCAAGGGCCAAGCCACGATCACAGCGATGAAGAGCATAGCCGGACCGATGAGAAGCCACGCAAAGACGGATTCAGGAAGAGATTTCGACGCCTTCTTCACTGGTGTGAAGGCAGTGTCATCAGCTGAGATTTGCGTCACGTCTGTCATTCAGGTCCCCCGGCCCCAGGTCAATCGAATCAACCCCGTACATCCAGATTACCGCAGTTCGTCATTTATACTACCATTGTAATACCAACATTAAATGAGAAAAATTACTTACCAATATCAGATACTTAATTTACATAAGCTTAGTGTCATTCCTGAATTGGCTTGCATTGGTATTATTTTGAGATACCAATGTCGCACCGATTAAGGATCGCTGAAATGGCCGATTTCATAGCTGAGCTTCACCACAATCGCTGGTACCGTGAAGGGCGTGGCCCACGGTATAAACAGCTGTGTCGCCATATCGGAAGCCTCGTTAATGCCGGAACACTCGTTGCGGATGACCAGCTTCCTTCAGAGCGCGATATCGCAGAAATGGCAGACGTCAGTCGGGTCACTGTCCGCAAGGCAATCGCCGAACTTGTCCTCGAAGGGCTGATCGAACAACGCCAAGGTGCAGGATCTTTCGTGAGGGGCGAAGTCGAACGGTTTGAGCAGTCCTTGTCATCTTTGGTGTCATTCACCGAAAACCTTGAGGCCCGCGGCATCACATCAACCAGTGAAGTGTTGCTGACAGGCGTCTTTCGCCCCACCCCTAATGAGGCGATGGTGTTTGGTCTATCTTCATACCATCAGGTCGCAAGGGTTCATCGCTTGCGGCGTGGCGATGGAGTTCCTATGGCGCTGGAACACTCGTCACTGCCAGAAGACATCCTGCCCCGTCCCGATAAAATACAGACATCGCTTTACGAATTGCTGCGCGCGCGCGGCCAAGCCCCGACACGGGCCATCCAAAGGGTCACGGCCGTCAACGCATCCGCACCTGTGGCGAGCCATCTGGACCTGCCCGAGGGCGCGGCTGTGTTGCAGATCGAGCGCACGGCCTACCTGTCCTCGGGTCGCCCTATTGAGTTTACCAGCGGCTACTATCGTTCGGACGTTTACGACTTTGTCTCAGAGCTCAGATTGGACTGACATGCACTATGATTGCAAAATCGAAGGCGAGACCCTGATCTGCTCGCTCACATCCGACCGCCACCTCAAAGGAGCGGTTTTTTGTTTTTCAGGGATGGCGCCACTGGGGCCAGTCTCTGGGGGTGCGCTCGTGAAATCTTTGGGGAGCTACACAGAAGTGGCCCTACCCGACCTTGAGGCAGGGCAAACCCATAAGGTCGTTTTGCAATATGCTGACGGATTCAAACCCGCAAACCGCGCATGGATGCCCTTGGGACCGTATCTGCGCCACGATGGCAGCGTGTTACCTCTGCCACCGACGCAAACCGGTCGTCCTTTCACGACACCAAATCTTGCGCCTTTGAAAGGGCTCTTGCCGCTGGCGCCCCAACCAGACAGGTGGGAACCGACGGGCGCGTACATTGAAATCGACGGCATCAACGTCACCGATAATGCCTTGCAAGCTGTTGCAGCGTTGGCAAATCGCCAAGGCCTGCCATTTCAGGGAAACTGCCCTGTTTGTATCGTCAATGAGGAGCTGCCGACCGATGCCTATCGCCTTGAAATAGCGGCTGATCAGATCACCATCGCCTCCTCTGGCTACGGCGGCACTTTCTATGCGGGCATCACACTCATGATGCTGATGCGCCACGGCGCAATACCATGCGGGAAGCTTTATGATGAACCAAGGTTCTCATGGCGCGGCCAGCATCTGGATACGGCGCGACACTACTATCAGCCACAGACGATCACCGCTTTGCTTGACCTTATGGCCATGCTGAAATTGAACCGCTTTCACTGGCATTTTGCAGATGACGAGGCGTTCCGCATTCCGTTGGACGCGCTGCCCGAACTGTCTGAAAGGCTGGAATTGCGCGGCGAGGGACAATTCTTGCCCGCCCTCTTCTGCGGGGCCCCGGTCCAAGGGGGACTGTATCCCAAAGACACCGTACGCCAGATCATTGCTCGCGCAGCCGATCTTAACATCGAGGTACTGCCCGAGATCGAAGCACCCGCCCACGCCTTGGCGTTGGCGAAGGTCTTTCCCGAGACGAGAGACCCCGACGACACCGGCACCGAGACATCAGTGCAAGGATACACACAAAACGTCCTCAACCCTGCGATGCCCAAGACTTGGGATATCCTCGAAGCAATCGTGGATGAGATCGGCGCACTCTTTCCTTTCAAACACTTGCATTTGGGTTGTGACGAGTTGCCGGAAAACACCTGGATGGGCAGCCCGCGCGCCAAGGCCCTGATGGATGCAAACGGCCTGAAGACGACCAAGGATTTACAAGGTTGGACAATTGAAAAACTTGCGGCACACGCTTCTAAACAGGGCTTGCGCCCAGCTGCTTGGGAAGAAGCGGCGCAAGGCAACAATGGCGGGATCGGAAACGGGGCGATCTTGTTTAGCTGGACAGGACAGGGCCCGGGTCTGGATGCAGCACGGGCAGGGTATGACGTCGTGATGACGCCTGCCCAGCATGTCTATCTCGATATGGCCCATACGGCAGACCCCGACGACTGGGGCGCAAGCTGGGCCGCATTTGTTGACCTGCCCGATACGGTGACATGGGACCCTGTTCCTGATCCGGCACTGAAGCATCGCATTATTGGCGTTCAAGGCGCCTTCTGGTCAGAATTTACGACTGAAGACAGCCAGATATGGCCCATGTTGATGCCGCGTATGCTTGGAGTTGCCATGATGGCTTGGCAACGGGAAAAGCCCGAACCCGAAGTGCTTTGCGATCTGTCGCAGGCCTTTGTGGTGAATGACAGGGGCCAATTGCAGTAAACGTTTGCTGAGGCGGGCAAACTGGCGGCCTGATAATGTCTGTGCATCACAGGCCGCCTTTGCGCATCTTGGCGTGATCAGAATTTGCCGACCAGATTGATGAAGACACCTTGGCCATCATAGCTGAGGTTGGTTTCGTCATCTGAAACACTTCCCCATTCATAGCCGACACCCAGTTTGACGTTCTCGCCCAAGTGACGATAAACGGCTGCAACAGCGCCCAGCTCGGTTGTCCCAGTATCCGCAGAGATCAAGGCACGCCCTTCTCCGAAGATATCCCATTCACTGACTGCGTTCCATGTCGCGTTGCCGACGAGCAGCGTCGCCGCATCACCTGAAAAATCGTCCGAGTCCCGATCTGCAACCTGACTGTCACGATAGCCCAGCTTGCCACCAACAGTCAGCGCGCGATTGATGTCATAGCTTGCCGACGCGGATACAACGACGCTGCGCTGTTTCGGCCCGTCAGTATTGCCGTTGGCATCAACCTGATCCTCACCCGGCAAGTCGCGCAGGTAAGACAGGCGGAAGAGCATGTTCAGCCGCTCGTTATCAATCGGGCGGTAGGCATAGCCGACCGAGGCGCGGATGTATTCTCCGTTGCGGAAATCATCATCTGCACTGACCGAATAAAGCCCCTCGACATCGGCCAACAAACGCCAGTCTTCGGCAACCTGATTGGCATACCCTGCCGACAGGCCCCATGTTTCGCGATCCTGCGCTTCGCCTTCACCATCCTCGGTCCGGTATTCCAGACGTGCCCGCATGCTCAGGTTGTCTTCGCGGGCATATGCTGCACCGAATGAAATCGCGGTGCGATCGAAATCACCGTTCAGGCTGTCGCGCACCTGCCCCGTTTCCAGCCCCAGACCATAAGTCCAGCTGTCATTTGGTGTAAAGGTCAGGCCATATGCCTGCGCCACAGAGCGCTGATCGCCCGGACGGTCATAGATGCTTTCTGCATAGCTCGACCATTCCTCGGAATAGCGGTAACGCCCGCCAAGCACGATGCGTCCGTCATCACTCAGACGGGAACCACTGCCTGACCGGGTGGGATCAAGGGTGTAGCCAAGGTAAACCTCGTTGCCCTCACTCGGTGCGTAGGCCAGCTCAACCTTACCGGCGACACCACTGTCCCCATCAGAGATTTCCGCTGTGAGCGTGGTATTCTGGGTCACCGCCCCGCTGGCACCAAAGCCGTAGCGGTTGTCGTCTGACAAGCCACCTGTTTGATCAAGCGTGGTTTGACCGAAAAGATAGACAGACAGATCATCGCGCAACCCGTAGGTCAGGCGCACGCCCAGATCAGTGCGTGTTCCTGTCTCGCTGGCGTTGAGCGGAGTTGTTTGATCAAGGTAACCAAGACCGATTGCGATGCTCAAGGCGTCGCTGATGTCGTAAGCTACAGAGACTTCAGTGTCAGTCTTTTCCAGACCGCCGTCCTTTTCAAAGACTTCTGCATCAAAGGCCAGTGAAAGCTGCTCGGACAGGTCGAACTCGCCATCAAGCCCCCACAGCGTCTGGTCTTCGGTGATGTCTTCATTCAGCGTGCTAAAGCCCGCCTCTTTGCTTTCATAGCGAAGGCCAATGTTGCCATCGATCCCAAAGCCCATCTCGTTCAGATCAAAGACGGAAACAAAACGGACTGCCTGCGCCGCATCGTTGTCAGACCCGCCTGACGATGCAATCGTCAAACCACCGTCCGTGGAACTGGAGCGGGTAAAGCCCGGTCCTTCGGTGCGTGCAACTTCAAGCTCTGCGTAGCTGGTCTCGCCCAGGCGATAGCGCAGATCGACACCTGCAATGCGCTGATCTTCACCAGAGGAGGTGTTCTCGACCATCACACTCCCGCCAACGCGGATGTTGTCAGTGACCCAAGCCTCGGCGCGGCCGCCCAGCGCGTTCAGATCTTCGAGACCATTGACCGGCGTATATTCGTATTGGACGACCAGATTGACGTCCAAATCACCGCCAGCCGTTCCAACCAAACCACCATCACCGGTTGACGCAGTGAGCGGTGCGCTCAGCATCAGAACACCTTGGAAATAGTCGATCGTGTAGTCTACGCCTTCAACCAACTCACGGGTTTCAACGACAAACCCAGTGTCGGGATCAATCGTCTGGATCATCACGGTGCTTGAACCACCTGTGATATCCTGCCGGGTCAAGAAGAAGGTCGACCCACCGGTGCCACGCAGAATATCGCGCTGCGCGACAGTTTCGAGTTGGGCAGCATAGGCATTCGCCTTGATCCGCGGGTCGCCATTGGCGGTCACGCTTGGCGATTGATAGGCCAGCTCTGCCCCATAGAGATCACGTGCATTGTTCAAAAGGCCCGGCCCGGCGATTCCCGTCCGGAAGTCACCCCAAGTGAACCGTGTGCTTTCATTTTCGACCCGCAGATAAAATGCACCAGAGGTTGGTGTGTCGTCAAAGAATGTGCTGTCATCACCAGTCGTCGGGTAGATGTCATCATTCCGCAGACGGTCCAGCACACGACGGGGGTCTTTGTCATTCAGGCGCGAGAACATATCCTCGATCGGGCCGTCGCCGGTATCGACAGAACCGGTCACAGTCCAGCCACTCGCCAAACGACCTTTGACGTAAAAGGCTGCCCGGCCGTTGTCATAATAGGCCCAGTCTTCGTCGGTTGACCCGCCATCACGAAGGCCCGCCAATAGATCAACGATACCGACATAGAACCACTCGGAGTCAGGGATTTCGACATCTCGGGCATAGCTACGACCGTTGATATTCGCCGTCACAACGCGGTCACCTGCGGGCAGGACCCGACTGACGGCAAAGCGGCCGTTTGGATCAACAGGGACCGTTTCACCCATGATGACGACAGTGCCACCCGGCGTTGCGGTACCTGATGCAGTGATCACACCGCCACTGACCGGAATGCCCCGGCGGGCCGTGTTATCTTGCCCTTCGCCAGCGCCTGCAAACGGCGCCGAAGCACCAGAGGCAACGCCAGCACGGGCAAGACCCAAGGCTTGCGTTTCATCGTAGCGACCAGCCCCATCATAGACACGCAATGCGTAGGCCAGATCACCGGACCCGCCAGCAGGCATGACAAAGGATGCCGTTCCATTTGGCGCAACGGGGACACGGGCGACAATCGGCGCGCCTCTCCGGTTGCGATCACGGATCAACACCTCGGCGCGGTCGATAAAAGCGGGATAGTTGGACGACGCCCGAAAGGTAATCGTCTCGCCTGCGGCATAAGCATTTCCGCCATCAAGGGTCGCGACATTCAGCAGTTGCAGCCGATCCAATCCGTCATAGCGCACATCAAGAAATGCCGCATCTGCAGACAGTTCAGCCCGCCGATCGTCGCCTACACCGATATCATCACCGGCAACGAGGTTGTCATCGAGTGAAATCGAAAACCCTGCCGCGCCAAACGTGGACAATGGAACGCCCGCGATGGGCGCAACATTTGCAGGCGTGTTCACCGACCCTGTCGTCCCCGCATTCAGATGCTCGCACCCAGTGGGCAAAGGCACCACGGTCGTATCACACGACTGCGCTTGCGCAGGCGATGCTGCCAACCCCAGCCAGAGGGCAGACACAGCCGCCGTGGTGCATAGAAGGCGTGACCGTGTACCGGCCTCTTTGTTGTCAAAGCGCATAACCATAACCAAAATCCTCTTTACTGCGCCCGCGCGATTGATTGCTCAATCCGCAGTCTGACACGGCCAATATCCTGCCAATCATCGCTAACTTGATCTTCGACCATGTCGAGCAGACGACGCGCAGTGGCGACATCACTCTCTGTGGCATTTGATGCAACATGCATCGTGAGAAGCATCGTGCTTGGCGTGCCCTCGATCTGTTGAAGGACACTGCGCAAACCGTCGCGCAGTGCGGGCGACATCGCCACACCGTCAGACGTTTGAACAAAGCTGGCCATTGTCAGATCAACGCGGACCACGGGCAATGAAACAGATGCGCCAAAGTTCATCTCGGTCATCGTACCCGGTGTGATCGTCGAAACCCGAGGGTTTTCAGTCGTCATCCGGTAGCCGGCTGGCAAAGACCGCTCATCCACCTTCAGGATCAGGTTGGACCCGCTTGTGCGTGGCAATGCTGCACATGGCAGTGCAAACAGCCCGTTCTCATCCGTGGTGATGATCGTGCCGTCAACCATGGCGATGCGAACACCAGGAATACCGTTTTCATCACGCGGTTCGAAGATTTCAGCGGCCAGCTTGCCCTTGCCACCATCATAGGTCTGATCGGAAATACCGCGATTGACCGTCTCTGGCGCGTCTTGATAGCCGTTGCCATTCACGTCGTTAAAGACTTTGCCGATGACATCCGTACATTCAAAGACGGGCTCTACAGGGATGCGGACAATCGCACGGGCATCAGGCGTGACCTTGTCACCCGTTTCCGAGGAAAGCAGCGACGCAGTGTTCACCAGCTCCCCGCCTCGTGCACTGTTGAGAATGCGTGCTTCCAAGGTGACCACGACGGATCCCAGCGGTGGGACAATGACGTCAGACCACGTTACAACGCCTGCAACAAAGGTAACATCCGCTGCTTCGCCGTCGATTGTTGCGGATCCGGGGATGTAGATCATCCCGTTGGGCAATGTATCGACCAGATCAAACTCACCCGCGAGGAAAGTATTCTCGTTGGTGATCGTGATTTCGTAGGGCACAACATCACCACGATTCACGTTCAACAGCGGCGTTGTCTTTGTGATGGACACACCCGACTCAGGAACGAACGGCGCCAACTCGTAGACTGTCGGATCATCCTCGGTATTCCCGTCACCATCGTTGTCGTCATCAGACCGATCCGACACGTCAACCGGTGTTCCGGGAGGTCCGCTGCCGTCATTCGCGCTACCTGTGGCAAGCGCAGTGTTCGACACCCCGCCAGCCAGCACGGCTTCAAGCTCAATAAAGTAGCTGGCCGTGTAGATTGCGATCTCACCGGGTTCGAGCGTTCCTTCAACATTGTCGCTATTGGCGGCATCAAAATCCGGACCGTCCGTCAGTGGCAACTCGCCGGACATATCAATGGCAGAAAGCGTGTCTTCGAGAATAATCCCTGTGACGGGCACGTTGCCGGTGTTTCTGACCGTGATGGTGTAGTTGATCGTATCTCCCAGACTGTCGATACCGTCGCCGTTATCAACGAATACTTGGGTTTTCACGGTTTCCAGACCGGGTTCCCGCACAAGGTCCACATCTGTGTTATCATCTGTGCCGGGCGTCGGGCCACTATCATCCTCGACAGTTTCACCTTCGGGATCCTCACCCTCGACGTTTGCCTGGTTTCTGACCCGTCCCGCATTGATATCGTCCTGATCGACGACGTAAGTCGCGGTAAATGTCAGTGCATTCTCCGCCCCCGGATCAAGGCGATCGATCGGGTTCGCAGGATTAGTATCACTGAAGACGAGACCTTCCAGCGGATCTGACAGCAGGACATCGAACGCGCTGACGTTCCCTGTGTTCGTGACCGTGAAGGTGTAGGTAATGACGTCGCCGACTTGGGTCGGGTCCTGATCACCCGAGATCACAGCCGTCTTGACCAGATCCAATGCAGGAGCTTGGGTCAGCGTGGTTGTGGTGTCGTCTTCGTCCGTCGGCATGCGCCCGAATGGGTCGGTGCCGACAACTTCAGCTGTGTTTTCGACTTCACCCGCGTTCAAATCGGTCAGCGTCATTGCATAAGTTGCAGTGCGTGTGACTTCATTTGCCTCACCGGGCTCAAGCGTAGCGATTGTGATCAATGCATCGGTCGGATCTTCCTCACCCTGAATAAGCGGGTCGCGGATTTCGACATTTGTCAAAGTCACGTTGCCGGTATTGCGCACAACAAAGGTATACGTGATCTCATCACCTTCCTCGAGCGGCAGGTCCAAACCAGTCAGTGCACCCGTCTTGGTGATCGTGATGCTGGCCCCCGACATCGGCTGCACAGTTGTCGGATCACTCTCAGTGGTGTCCGGGTCAGTGCCATCATCAGATACGTCGGTTGGGTTTTGGTTCGTGAGTGTGCCGGTACCACTTGTTGTCGCCTGATTGTCAAAATCATCGTCAAAGCGCGTCGCACTCGGGAAGACTGTCACACCAAAGGTAACGGTACAGCTTTCGCCGATATCGAGGGCGATCTGGTCGACAAGCGTTGTTTCATCGTCGCCGTTGAAGTTGGCATTCATGACACCGTTGCGAGGTGTGCCGCTACAGGTGCCTGTCGGCGCGGTCGTCACACTATACTGCCCTGCAGACAATGGCAGCGTCGCAGAGTAGGCGCCCAAACCATCAACCAGATCGTCGAGCGTGTCCGAAACCGAAACACCACTGAGCGGCTCTAGTCGGCTGAGGTTTGCGACAACAAGCGAATAGGTCGCGTCAAACGATCCGTCGATGTTTTGCTGCGTGATCTCGCCGGCTTTGGCCAAGCCAATTTGGGCCTGTGGGACCAGACGGAAGATATTGTTGATGTGATCTTCATCATCACCCAATTCAATCGTTGTGATGGTGTTGCCATCGACAATGCCCGACGGATCCTCTGGCGGCGTTCCATCTATCTGTCCGGGTGTGTTGACCCCATCCGCCAGATCATCTTCGGGCGGTGTGCCACGGGTGAGCGTGTATGTCCCGGAAGGAAGGAAATCGAACAGGAAGTTGCCGTTGTCATCGGTCTCGATCGTGATCGGATCAATTGGCAGACCATTCACGATACCCGTCAGTGTAATCGGGACGTCTTCAACATCAGTATCGGTCGGCGTGTCTTTATCGGTGTTATTCAGGAAATCGCGGAAGACGTTCCCGGAAATCGAGGATGATGTCACCGTGACCGTGCCGCTGTTTTCATTGTTGTTGCGGGCGCCACCACGTTCAATCGACCCAGTCGTGACGGTCGCGTCATTGGTGAATTCCTGATCGCTCTCTGTCACAGATGTAACGCGCACGGGGATGGTGATCTCGACGCGGTCTTCCGGGAAAAGCGTATCGAGTTCACACTCGAATTCGGTATCACTTGCCGTACCGTCGCAGCTTCCAACCGGTGTTCCAGACGGATTTGCCGCATTGATAAGCACCGCCGTCGGGACACCAGTAAGTTCCATGTTGTCTGGCAGATTATCTGCAAACACGACGTCATTCGCTTCGCCGAATTCATCGCTGACTGTGATCACCGCGAGATAGTTGAACCCATCCAATACGCCAACAGTCGCGGGTGATGGTGTCTTGCTTTCCAAAATGACATCGGTCCGCGACAGGATCGTGCTTTCTTCTTCTGTCGCGTTGTTAAAGATCTCGCGGTCAAAGTCGGTCCGGGGATCAATCAGACGATCCGGGTCATTCGGGTCGGGAACAGGCAGATCGAACAATTCGTCCGAGAAAATCTGCACAGTATTGCTGACACTTCCGCTTTGGCGAGCAATGACGTTGAACACGATGTCCGATGAGGTCCCTGCCTCCATGTAGCCGATGTTACAGGTGATGTTGCCCGGGTTCGGCAAGGGGGCATCCGTGGTACATGTGACACCAGATGGCGGCGAAATGCTGATCAGTTCAATGTTCGGGGAACTGGGCCACGCATCTACGGCAACTACGTTGTGTGCTGCGCTTGGCCCGAGGTTGCTGACCCCAACAGTGTAGGTGAACGGGTCACCCACGGCGAGTGGGTCTGCACTGTCAGATTTTGAAACGGTAAGATCGACATTCGGAGCGCCCAATGTTGTTTCAACAAAATCTTCGTTGTTGTTGGGGTTGATATCAAACGGATTGGTCACGAGATCGCCCGCTTGATCAAAAAGATCGACGCGCACATCATTTCGGATCACGTTATTGGCCGCATCATCCGGATCGTAAGCAGCAAAGTCTGGACGCACGACAATGGTCGCGAGCTCCTGCTGGCCAATGTTGAGGTTACCCATTTCACATGTGATGACGTTGTTAGCGGGCGTCGTAAGATCATTTGGCTGAAGCGTCGTTGTGCAGGCGCCCGGGTCAGCTGGATTGCCGACTGTAGCACTCACAAATCGCATATTGAGTGGAAGCGTGTCAGTGATCCTGACACCGTCAGCGCGGCTCAGCCCGTTGTTCAGGTTCCGCGCGGTGATCGTGTAGGTCAGATCAACACCGGTCGTCGCGGTCAAAGGCGCTTGCTTTGTGACTGTCACGTCAGAACGCGGGATGAACGGGAACGTAATTTCTGAAAAGTTTGGGCCGCTCGGATCAGGTGTGGTGGTGGTGAAAAATGACGCGCGGTTTGACCGTTCATCAGCCGTTGAACCGTCAAAATCGTCACGCCCCTCATCACGTCCGGGAATGACAACAACCTGAATCAGGGGACAGTCAGAGCCTGTACAATTGGCAGGAACATCAACGCGACATGCCAGTCTCGCCCGATCAGAATTGCGCTGATCCTGTCGACATGCGTCGCCATCATTCGCGGGCGTCATTGCGACCCCATCAAGATAGATTGCCACAAAGTCAGCATTGCCATCTACGAGGTTTTCAATCGTGTCACGCACCTCAATGCCCAGCGCATCAATCGGATCTGCATTGGTCAATCTGATCTCAAATGCATAAGGCTCACCGGCGGTTGCGGTCCTGTTCGATGTGAGTGTCGGCGGCAGGATAACGTCACCGTCACCATCGAGGGCAGGAACGCCTGACGTCTTCGCGATGCTCACATCGGCCGCAAGATCGCGGTCAACAATATCAAAATCAATTATGATGCTGTCATTGTTTGGATCGTTCCCGATCCCGTCTCCACCATTTACAGTGGCACTATTTTGCAGCGTGATCTGCGTACCATCAGGAATATCGTCAGGCGTAACGGTGATCCGCAGCTCCGAGGTGCGCGCAGTGTTCGCATCTGTCTGTGCCAATGCAGGCACCGGTGAATTGTTTTGGCAGACGACATCGACAGGGCCAGCTTGTGGTGGTGTGAGTGGCGTGCCGCTCGACGTGCCCGGAGGGTATGCCAGACAGTTCCACCCATTGCCGCCAAAACCCGTGAAGGTCACGCCTGCAGGCAGACTGTCAGTGATCACGACGGGCCCGCCAAACTCGATCGTTCCCTCGTTCAATGCACGCAGTCTGAATGTGTAGCCGGATCCATCAACCGCCGGTGCGCCGGGAGCTGTCTTTGTGATCGCCAGATCAGCAACCGGTTCGCGGATCACAACCGGACC
>CAYLMZ010000002.1:0-12534 GCA_964385035.1 uncultured Loktanella sp. | reverse complement strand
CGGGCAAAGACGTCGCTGCCGGCACTGACTGTCAGGGTCCATCCATCGTCATCGTTTGTCGGGTTCGGATCACCTGGTGTGGCATTGTCGACATTCACCGTCGTCCCAACGGTGGAGCCGCTCGTAGCAGCCAACTGCCCATTGAACGTGAAGGGAACAAATGGCCCAGTCTCGGTTGTGGGGGCGAGCGCCGTATCGATCTCACAGACAAAGTTATCCTGTGCACCGTTGCTTTGCAGTTCACATCCATTCGGCGGTGTGATGCCGATGACGCCCGTTGGCACCGGGATGCTCAGGCGATAGCTCTCGGCAGTATCAGGACCGACGTTGCGCACCCGCACTGTGAAATCAAAGAATGACCCGTTCGGCACGCTGGTAGGGACATCCCATTCGACAAACATGTCGACACCCGAGAGCACGGTGATGATCTCTGATAGGTCGTTGTTACAAAGATTGCCTTGGCACGTGTCTTGACGCTCACCACCCGGACCCGATGGCCCAAGGGGAACCTCACCAGAAATCTGGAGTGTTTCAGCAACAACTGTTTGATAGTCAACGATGATTTCTGCAAAGGTTGCTGGAAAGATTCCGGATCCAGCAGGTGTTTCAACTGGCGCGGCAAGTGCTGGAACATCGCATACCAGATTTGGCGCAGTGTATTGGCAGTTGGAAATATCGCCACTCGCACCCAAACTGTCCCCCGGAATTGCACCCAAGAATGCAAGCGGGCCGCTATTCGTGCCGCCAACCTCAATGGTGACTGTCGTGGCGGGGGAAGCTGCGGGTCCGTTGTTCGAGACTTCAAACTTAAGGCGTGCAACAGCACCGGCAGGCAGCGCAGAGGAGTCGACATTGACTTCGTTTGGCGGCTCACCAATCGTGAAGACATCATCGACGTTAATCAAAAGATCATAGACGCTGTTGTCCTGCGCAACTGCGGCGGAACCTAGTGTCAAAGACACACCAGCGGCCAATGCACCGAACATGTTTGGAGTTGGCCGAAATCTCTTCAAGCAATCAAAAATCATTAATCAACACACCTTTTACCCGCCTCAAAAGAGGGTATTCGCCCTAGTTAACGGAACGGTAACGATTCCATCACAGGTGGAGCAACGAAAAAGTTACGTGGCCTATACGGATGCGCGGGTTTTTCGAGAAATTCACAAAATGGACACATTGATCACGCAACGAGAACAGCCTGTTGCCTATTTGGCGACCTAATGATGAAATTTTTTTGCCATATTTCAGGAAGTCTGAAGGTTTACACCTGCTAAGTTGAGGCAGGGCCCTATGTGTTCAGCCTCTAAATCACGCCTGAAACGACTCATTTTGCACTTCAATTTGAGCGCATGCCGAGCCATTTCCCTTTTGGCGAACTGCCGCCAGAAAAAGAAAAAGGGCGGCCCGAAAGACCGCCCCATTATTCTTAGCTTTGGACAGACTTATGTGTCTGAGGAGCTTTCGGACGCAGCCAGCAGCAACAGTGCCAACGCACCAGCAGCAAGGATCGTTCCGGTGCCAATGCTGCCGGTTGCTTCGGCAGGTGCTGTCGGCGCAACCTCAACGATTTCGTTTTCCAACCCGCCAGCAAAGGAGGTTGAAGCCACGAGAGAAAGTGCCGCAGCGGTCTTAAGAATAGCTTTCATGTTTCATCCCTTTCGGCTGAACTATCAATTGATGTCTAGATCAGATCAGCGTTCCCGTAAATCCCATTCACCAAAATAGAATGGCAAAGCGATACAATTAGGGAACACCGTAGAAGTTGACCCTGACAGACCCGTTTTGCGGGGAAATCCACTGAACAACGTCGATGACCCTGCCAGATGCGTCAATCCGATACTGATTTGCAAAGCTTTGACCGTCATCCGAACATGTTTCAACAATATCAGGCCCGCTGCGATCCAAGGTGCAATTGAAGCGACGTTGGATAATGCGATTCTCTCCGGTCAGATACGCGTGCACGCGTTCACCACTTGTCCGGCCTTGCGGCATTGCCCGCAATGACCCCGCCGCTAGCCGGGCATTCATCAGGTCAAATCCCAAACCCCGTGTGGCGATCAAGGCACCATCACGGAAACTGAATGAGACACCATCCTCGGATAGGTAGGTCGCGACACCTTGGTTCGTTTCGACAAACGACAAGACCGCAGCCCTTTGGGTCGCTTGAAACTCAACCAACGCGATCGGAGTTCCGATCTCCGCAACAGCCTGTGGTGTCAATGATGTGCGCAATACCTCAGCCGACAGCGCTGGCCCGCTATCCTCGGCACCCAATCCGACGGACTCAGACAAGAGCGCAGGAATAGTCATACTGCTGTTTTCAGAAGATCCACAGCCCGTAAGGGCAAGGGCTGCGCTGATCGCTACAAAGTGATGGGGCAACTTCATCGCCAGAACCTTCCCCAACTGCCATAGAGATCTTGGGCATGTGAACCACGCACGGTCTCATAAAGACGGTCTTCAACGACCAGCCGGGCGCCTCCGTCTCGTGTCAGAGGCCGAACGACGACTTGATCCACCCTTGCGGAGGGCGTCCCGACAAAGTGCCCCAGAGGAATGGAGAAGCGAAGCCCTTTGTCGAATGACCCTTCACCAAAATCCTCAAACGACACGTCAGTCAAAGTCGCAAAGGCCCCGATACGCCAGCCGTTGTCAAATTCACGATCCAGCGCAAAGGTCATTCCGTCATCCCCCGCTAGGTATCGCCCTGCATCAAGCTGCGCGTGAAACCCGTTGCCGAAATCATAGTAGGCTGACGCATGACCTGTGACGACATCGTAGTCACGGAAACCAAACAGTTGGTCAAAGTCCCGCTGCTTGGCGTAGTTTACCTCCAAGCCCAAGCCAAGGCGGCTGTCAAAAGGCTTCCAAAGGACTTCCGTAGAAACCCCACCGAACATAGGCTCAAGGTAGCCTGCTGTTACACGTCCATACCAGTCTGCGCCGATATGGGTACTATAGCTGGCCGTCAGGTGGGTGATGGCTGGATTGCCCTGCGCTGCATAAAGTGGCGCATCACTGCGGACACGCTGGATCACAGAGTCGGATTCCCGCCCCTCCCCAATATTGCCCAGCAACGGCTGACGCACCGCACCTGAGATTTTCCAACCTGCGGCGGGGCTGAGCTCTGCTTCAAGCTCGATCCCGAAGTCGGCTCGCACGGGATTGTCCGGATCAAAGAATGAAGCCGCAACATATGGCCCCAACCACCAGCGGAAGGAAGGATATTCCCCTTCTGGTGCCTGTGCGTTTGCGCCGAGGCGTCCCGCACCACGGGCGTCCGTTCGTTGCCTGATTTCTTCTGCCTGATTGGGTGCAAACTCCAGCGCTTCGATATCAGTCCGCCGGATTGTCACCGCGGCGGTCTGAATATCATTCACGACGGGAATGATTGTAAAAGTCTCAATTGATGCAGGTAGCGCACGAGTTAAAATCCGTGCGGTGCGTCCGATCGCCTGCGCGGGCGCGACATAGGTTTCATTCTCAATCAACACCGTCACTGCTCTGGGCGTTACTTCCATTGCTTGAAGGGACATGCCTTCAAATTCAAGCAATCGCGCGACGTTGCCCTGCATCAATGGAACGGCATTTTCCTGCCCCACCCAACCGGCAGACTGTGCTGCACCAGCACGCCGAGGGACCACAGGCGTTGGACGGATACCTGTGTCACCAATGACAGCGGGTGACTTGGGGTTCAGTGTGAATGTCAGGCCTGCGCCAAACTCACTGCCGTATAGGTAATAAGCATTAAACGCGACATCATCTGTGAAGTTGTACGTCACAGCCGCATTGATTGGTGAAGCGCGATCGAATTCGCCAAGTTCTGGACCGGATTCTCTTGGATACTCGTCGGAGGAATACTCAAGTGCAAACCGCAGATCATCTCTCATCCACCACTCGACGCCAGCAAACAAAGCGGCATCTCCGCGAAACCAACGATCAATCTCAAATTGCCCACCGTTGCCCGTCGTGCCGAAGGGACGATCCTTTAGACTGTCGCTGAAAATCGAAAGGGGATTCTGAAACCCGTTCAGCCCCCCCAATCGCCCCCAACCAAGACCTGCGGTAACCTCAACATTGGGGGACACCTGTTTTGTGGCTACGATATACTCTGATGAGTATACGCCCGTCCCGATGATATCGCGCAGGCCAATCGCAATGCTTGGGTTTATTGCGCCTTCGTCTATGAACCGGTAGCGCACATCAAACGAGCGATCGAACAAGTCTGTGGGCGCGCCATTTGTCTCAATCCGAGAATAGCGAAAGCTTCCTGACAGCCTTGGCGTGATTTGGAACGTCAACGTGTTACGGGTTGTGATCCCAAACTGACTGACGGTCGCGCCAAATTCGGCATCGGGCGCACTCCGTGCGGTTGGCAGATCAATGAGCCCGGGGGTGCCGTAGAGATTGTAGGTATAACTTCGGTCCGTCTGCGTTTCTGCAGATACAGTTGTCGCGGCCAAGGTTAATCCCGCTCCACATGCAAGTGTGAACAGTTTGTGCGCGAGACCGGGGATGCAATGAATGGACATCATTTCAATTGGCTAGCACTGGCGGGCTCAGAGTTCCAGCAAAACAGCCGACTATCAGGCTTTGTCTTCGCCTGCTATCGGCCGGCGGAAACGGGCAATGAGCCGACCGCAGATAACGTAAGATGCAAAAAACAACACGCAGAAAACAATCACTGCCAGAAAGCTTATCAGGCTTGCGTCCCAAAACAGAACCCCGACGATAGGCGGTGCAGTGACAAACGGCGCCAGCAAAAGCGTGGTCATAGGGTTTGAAATATGGCGGCGATCACGCCCAAACCAGCAAATCTCGAGGGCGCGCATGACCATCTGATGTGTATGCATCCGGTCAGGTGCCAATGCATGGCTCTTGCTGCGCACACGACGGTAGATTGCCAACAGGGTGTCTGCGATCGGCCAAAACAGGGTCAAGAGTATCGCCCAAGGGGATACCTCAGGGGCGTGGCCTATGATGATGATCCCAAACCAGCAAAGAACAAACCCGATTGTGTAGGCGCCTGAATCACCGAGGAAGATCAATCCGAGTGGATAATTGACAACAAAGAACCCAAAGATCGCTGCTGCCAGAAGAACTGACATCTGCACAATCGGGGTGAGAGAGACTTCTGCAGCTATTGTTGCAAGACACAACGCAGCGACAATCCCCGCCAGTGCGGCAAGGCCGTTCACCCCATCAATCAGGTTAAAGCCGTTCGCGATACCCACGGTAAGCAGGATTGTCAGGCTGGCACCGGGCAATAAGAACTGTAAGCCCGGGTCCAGAAACGGAATGTCGGTGCGGTTCAACCATTGCCCAAGCAGAATGATCACCAGAACACTCGCCAGGGCTGCCGCACCCATTCGTTTTCGTGGCGTGATGCCGTAGCCAAGGTCTTCGGCAAGTCCGACGCTGAACAGCAACGCTGCACCGACAAAGATCAAAGATGAACCGGTGTCCGCTTGGGCAACTGCAATGAGTACAACTGCAAAAGCAGCAAATATCCCAAGCCCACCAATGCGTGGCGTCAAACGACTGTGAGCCGATTGAATTGCCTTTAGGTCACCACTTCGTCCACTCAGACGCGGGAACCGCTTACGCAACAGAAATAGCGCGATGCACAAAGCGGTGCTCAAGATCGTTGCACTGGCCACGCTCGTCCCATTTTCGGCGATGAAGGCTAGCATCTACTCTCTCTACGCATCTTTTGCGGCAATTCTTGCAATATGGACACCGCTTAGTGGGGGTAACCAGAGAGGTCAATGGCCCCAAAATTCACAACTGTGGTCAAACCCCTTGGCCCGCGTTGCGTTCGTGACGGCGCCGCAACATCAGGCCAAGACCAAATGACAAGCCGTCTCCGACAACCGATAACACCCGGTGGGCAACCGCTATGCCGAGTCCGGCACCGGGCCCGAGGTGAAGTTCCATGCCTAATGCAATCACCCCGTCCCGCACCCCAATACCTCCAGGCGCGCCAGGCATGATAAACCCAAGCACCCAAGCGACTGAAAAAACGGCAATAGTCTGTGTGAGGGGTATGGTGTCTCCCCCGATCACACTTCCCACAAACCACAGCGACAGGCCGAGTGTCGCGAAATTGAGAATATAGAGGGCACTGACGCGCGCAAGCGATCTGGTGCTGATACCGGTCTTGCCACTAAATCTGTAGAGGACCGAAGAACCGACAACCCCGCAAGTGATTATCAACCCAATCACGGCTAGCGTAATTCCGCTGACAGACCCCCAATCGACCCCGCCCGTAATCTGGGTGAAGAATGCGGGGTCAACAAGAAACATTGCTGCGACCACCAGCACGCCAGTTGACAGCACCAAAGCCACCTCAAGCAAGGTTGCTGCTCCGCACGTCTTGATCGAAACGCCGTCTTGTTCTGCAAGCACGAACCGCCCCAAGAAATGTGCGACGTTGCCGGGAACATATTTGCCGATCTGCGAGACAAGAAGCTGGCTTTCGGCAAGTCCGGCACCCAACCGAATGCCATGGGCGCAAAGCAGCGACTTCCATGCACGTGCACCAATCAATTGGGCGGCCACATAGCTGATGACACACCCCAGCAAACCGAACCAAACCATCGGCGACTTGAAATCAACAGAAGGCAAGTCCGGCGCGCCGCGCGCAACCACGGCCATTAGGAATAGAACGGCAACTATCGTTCCTATGCGTCCCACCCAAACCCGCATTACTCGGGCACTCTGGCGACAACTATGAAACCGTTGCCGAAGTCAGTCTGCAAAAAGGGGCGCTGCAATTGGCAAGCCACACGCATCGCGACAGTGGCGGGCATTGACGCGTAGAGCTTCCAGAATTTGCTCTCGACGCTACGGTCGCTACCGCTTTCACCAGTCAAAGCATCGGCTGACTTGTCCTGCTTTGCCTCGCGTTGCAACGCCTTTGCGTAGGCCCTTGCCCGCAACACTTCCATTACGTTGGCAAGCGGGAAACCGTAGCACTCAATATAATCAACCTGGAAACCAGCTGCCTCAATTGAAGCGATAAGGCCCTGTCGGGTGTATCGCCTGACATGACCTGCCCAAACATCTGCCGCATTCCATCTTTGGGGGTGGGCTGGTGTCGAAAGGATCATGCGGCCGCCTGGTCTCAGATAGTCACGCCATTCACGCATTGCCCCGATGTCATCCTCAATGTGTTCTATGACTTCAAACGAGAGAACGAGATCAAAAGAGGCTTTCCATTCAGGATCAAGCTCAGGCTGCAAATGCATTTGATGAACTTGATGATTGAAACCTGCTGCTAGCCGGAGCGCATCAGTCGAACGATCAACCCCATAGGCATCGAACCCCTTGGCTGCGAGCTCTGACAACAAAGCGGCAGGACCGCACCCAATATCGATAACCCTGCAAGGTGTGACCTTGTGCAAAAGCCGCAGCACGCGGTCGCGCCGCAAAACGTATCTTGGGGCAGGTATCCAGTTTCGACTTGGCCAAGTGGGACCATAGTACGGGTGAGTATGAGCTGCTTCTTTCACGTCTCAGGACTCACTATGTTTCTTCTACGGTTTTTCTCAGGACAGATTGGCACATACTTTCGCCAATTTCACGCGGAGACATGAACGACAACTTTTCCGGCGAAACGACCGGAAACTGCTTGGCGCGCGCTCCATCGATCGCATCAAGCAATGCCTCGGCATCACTGTGATGCACAAGAACTAACCCGTCCCCCGCATCCCGAAAGGCTTCTGTCATTGCCGGAGATTCTCGTGTGATGACGGTCCGACCTGCGCTCAGACACTGATAGACCTTGTTCGGGACAACTGACCCCGCTTTGCGGGAGGATCCAAAGATGCCAAGGCAGATGTCGCTTTGCGCAATTGCCGCTATCAGATCAGAATAGGGGACCCAGTCTTCACGTTGAATGTGATCCGTGTCCTGCCCGCTCAGCATAGTATCGACATCACCACTTTGCTGGCCCTTCCCGATGATGTGCCACTGATGATGCCTGCCGCGTTCGGACAAAGCCGCTTCCAATATAGTTTCAATGCCGTGCAGGGGGATCAACTGACCGTAAAAGAGTATCTTTGTCGGGGCAGTAGAAACTTGGCGCGCAGGTTGTCGTGGGAATGCCGCCTGCTCCGCTCCGACGGGAATTGCAGCAACATCGTGCGCACTAAGATGGAACAGCTCTGCGACGTATGCGGCGTGTGTCGGCGTATCAAGCAGAACGCGCGTTACAGCACGGCAACCAATCCATTCCAAAGCCCAAAGCAACTTTGCTATCAGCGATCGTTCACCCGCCATTTGTCGATCATGCACGACGGTATCGTACAGTGAGATGAACATGTCCCAGACCACGGGCTTGCGCCGAAGCTTCGCAAATAGCCAGATGACAAGCACATCAAACTGACCCAGGTATGGCACCACCACAACGTCATGGGCGGGCGCACGCAAATAGCGAAACATGAGCACCGGGTAGATGAAGAGCATTTTGAAAAGCACCGCGACAAGAGCCCACTTGCTTATCTGGCTCTTGTCCTGAAACCTTGACCACACATCGCTGTGGATCTCGATGACCTGAACCCCTGCTTCAATCAGCCCTGTTCGCATGATGCGGGTTCGCGGTTTGCTTAGATCGTAAGTGCCCCAAAGGAGCACCTTGAGATTGGCTGATGCTTGATCACTCACAACGGCAGCACCCAAAAATCAGCATAGAGGTCATCCGTGCGGATCTGGTCTTGGCGCAGGGGCACACCTGTGTCCCAGATCAATCGCAGTTCTGTTCCTGTTTCACCTACAATTGTCACCTCGTCGGCCAACACTACCGATTGCCCATTCACGACCTGTGCGCCATTGATTGCGATCGGCGCCGTTGCAGACAACAAATAGTGCCCGGCGACAGGCATACGCAGGTTTGTCGTTTCTTGTGACAGGGTAAGCTCGCGGCCAGCGAGCCAAATCGCACCAGTATATTGGATGTATGTTTCCCGGAGCAGTTGCGCATCCTTAACGAGTAGTCGCCGATTTGATCCGTGCTGCATAGTCTGGATCAACGTCGCTTTATTCGCGATGAGAAGCGGGGGCTGATGCTTTTCTATCAAGCGCGCAAAAGTCGGCTCACCCTTCGCGCGATAATTCTGCATGCCCCAGCTGGACAAGAATGGCCCAACGCTCGGGAAGGAAGCGATCATATTGCTGTCATCAATATAGGTGACCGGTTGCGGGAAGATGCGGTGCACCTCTGCAATCGTTTCGCGTTGCGTGGTCATCCCTTCGGTGGCTGCCAAGATCGCCTGCATCCCCCCGGTGACAAAAATGACTATGACAAGCCAACGCCGCCAGGGTTTGGTTTGTAGATGGTGCGCACCCATGGCAACACCAACCATCATCAAGGGGGCAGCAAACGGGAAGAAATACGGCCATGCATTCCGATAGATCATCACCGACAAGAGCGGTGCCGCAAACAAGATGAGCAGTGCGCGCTGTTTGGTTCGTGACGCTCCAGCCAGTCCGACAACAAACAGAATGAGCGGCCCGATGGTCAGGGCCATCCATGTCACGACATACGGGGCTCGAGGAAGCCAGCCTGCCCGCAGCAGCCCTGTCGACGCCGCATCTTGCAGGTTTGTTGACGTCTCGTTGCCTGAGGCCGGGGTGATCCCACTCGCGTGCCAGACATAAAGAACCCCAGCAAGTGCAACGGCCATTACACAAGCGATCACAGCCTTCACCAAAACATCCCGCTCCTGCGATCGCCAAAGCAACGCCGCAAGATAAGCAGGAGCAAACAAGGCCGACTTCACGGTGATCAGAACAGCCAGAGCGCTGAAGACTGTCACTGCGATGATGTGCTGTAGCCGCATCTGCGACGTCACGATGATCGCAATCGATGCACATAGCAAAGCTGCCGCCATTGGATCGGCACGAAAACTGGCACCATGTGGAAATACAAAACCCGAAGCCAAAAAGGCGAGGACTGCGATATTGGCCGATCCACTGTCTGTCAGATGTTTGGCAATCCGATGGATCGAAAGCGCCGTGACGCCGACAAACAAGATCATAACCATCCGTGCGATGATAATCTGGAAGGGCTCTTGCCCAGGCAGGTCAGTCAGCCATCCAAACCCACGCACAAAGAAAGTCTGCAACGGGCGATCAAGCCGTCCATCGGCAAATGCATAAACATGGGACAGAAAGTAGAATTCGTCCCAGTTCACATTGCGCATCGCGGACAGCACGACCAACACACCAAACGAGAGCCAGATCCCGGCACGAACACCGTGATCAAGCGACATCGCTGAATGGTCTGATGGCTGTCTAGAAACTGGTGGCAGCTTAGCCATGTGTTTCCCGCTCAGGCTCTGATGCGCGCGCGGCCTCTGAGTTTGTACGACGAGATCGGAGCAACTCGCGGGCGCGGATGTCTTCCAGCAAGCTGCGATTTGCTGCAATAAGATCAGCAAGGATCCCCACAGCAAAGAGGATCGTCGCCATGGCCAGCAGAACACCGGAGATCACCAGCGATTGAATGTGTCCGGCGCCGCCATCTGTGAAATAGAAGTAAACAAAACGTCCAATCCCGAGAATACCCGGGAGTGCGAATATAGCCGCCAGACCAAAAAAGAACTTTAGCGGGGCGTAAATCACAAACACACGCAGGATGGTCCGTGCTGAGCGGAGCACATACTCGCGTATCCCACGAAACAGGCGCGACGGTCGGGTGACCGGATTAACGCGCACCGGGACCGATGCCATTGGGATATGCTTGCGCCCGGCCTGAATGATCGTTTCGATTGTATAGGTATAGGTGTTGACGACACAAAGCCGCGCCGCCGCATCGCGGGAATAGGCCCTGAAACCACTTGGGGCGTCTGGGATATCTGCTCTGCTTGCTTTGCGTACGACCCAACTGCCAAGGCGCTGGAGCTTCTTCTTGAGTGGTGAAAAGCTGTCGATCTCATCAATCGGTCTCGCGCCTATGACGATCTGCGCTTGTCTGGCCAGGATCGGAGCGATCAACTTCGGGATATCGTCCGCGCAATACTGGTTGTCAGCATCCGTGTTCACGATGATATCCGCGCCAAGGGCGAGCGCCTCTTCAACGCCTGCACTAAACGCCCGCGCCAAACCCACATGGCTACTCATACGCAAGATATGATCAGCACCGGCTTCACGCGCGACGGCCACAGTCTGATCGGTTGATCCATCATCAATAATCATGACGGCAACTGCATCAATGCCCGGGATCTCACGCGGTATCGCCGCGATGGCTTCAGCCAGAGTTTCCTCTTCATTGAGTGCAGGAATTTGAACGATGAGTTTCACGAATTGGCCTTTGGTCACACAGATCGAGGATTGGGGCGTATCTTGTGAGTGCCGTTTCAAAAATGAAAGGCCTTTTGACCACTTACGGGGGATCAAAGCAAACCTGTGGCTTTCGATGGCCGGGTTAGCAACGCTTATAGCTGAGCGGAAAGGGCGTTTGGCCAAAAGCAGAAAGGGCGCCCCGATGCGAGGCGCCCTTTCTATTCATAAGGTCATGCCAACTTAGACAACGGCCAGTGGGTCACCGATGATGCCATCGCCGTCGAGGTCAACCGAGAATGTATCCTCGGCCTCAAAGGTTGTGAGGGATGCAAAGAGCGACGGCGTCCCTACTCCGTTGCTGGCAACAGTCCACATCTCGTATCCGCCACCGCTGGTCTCAACAAGGAAGTCGTAGTTAACGCCGAGTTCAACACCAAGAACTTCGCCGCCAAAGTCAGCCTCGGTGACTGCGTCACCATTGGCGAATTCGAACTCGACTTCTGCAACACCATCATCAGCAACAAGTTGGCCAGTGGATGCATCTTCTTTGAGGGTTATAATTCCATCGTCTTCGATAAAGATGAAGCCGTCGCCATCGAGATCCATGTCAAACAGGATCTCATCTGTGGTCGCATTTGGCGCTACAAAGTCCTCATTCTCGTCAATAACTCCAGCTGCAGTCGCAGTTCCGACTTCAAAGTCGCCAAACTCATTTTCGATCAGGATACGGAAACTGCCATCTTCGAGCTTTTCTGCGTTGATCGGTGTGATCCCTACAGAAACGTCCGCAGTGGTAAATGGCGAACCGTCACCAAGCTTCGTCAGACCCAAAGATGTCACACCATCGTCCACAAAGAACTGGCCAGTCGCAATGTCTGTCTTCAACGCCAGGTCACCAAGATCCTCAACGAACAGTTTACCATCATTGTCGAGGTCGACTTTGAACAGCGCTTCTGCCTCGGCCAGAGTTGTGACAACGTCATCAGCGTTTTCGTCAATGACACCGGCACTATCCGCAGCCGCAATGCGATACTCACCAGCTTCTTCTACAAGGAAGATGAAGGAACCATCGTCAATCTTTTCGGCACCGAGAACGGTCACGCCAACATCGACGTCCGCTGTCGTGAACGGAGAACCATCACCCAGCTTTGTCAGACCAAGCGGCACACCCGCGTCCTCAACGAAGAACTGACCAGTTGAATCGTCAGTGACCAGGCGAATTGCACCATCGTCTTCGATTTCGGTTTT
>CAYLMZ010000001.1:0-82101 GCA_964385035.1 uncultured Loktanella sp. | reverse complement strand
CTCTCCTTTATGAACAAATGCGACGAACTGGAACGGCAGACCGTCGCGGAGTTCTATCAGCGTTGCTTTGATGAAGAATTGCCAGAGAGTGCAGCAAGCATGAGCCTCGGCTAAAGGCCAAGAGAGCAAGACAAATAACTGACGGGGCGCACCAATGATGCGCCCCGCTTTTTTTTAAAACCAAACCAAAGGCAACCTATCGGATCGTTGGCACTCTCAGCGGCGACAGGCATGATACAGCAATAATTCTGAAGGATTTGTCGTCATTGCGGATGCTTTGGCTGGCTTGACAAAACTGAACGTCAGGGGACCCGCACCGACGACACAAGGTTCTTGCTTGGGAAACCCGCCTCTCGTAGCCTGTCTGTGTTAACAAGGCACAAGCCGCGGTATGTCCGGTAAAGAGCGCAAAATTTCACGAATTGAGCTGACAACACTCACAGGAGCCCAAGAATGAAGATGAATATTGGCACCCCGCTGCCTGATGACTATCAGGTCAGCCATGAGGACCTCGCAGAATCGGCGACCACATTGATCGCACATGCCCTCTTGCCACTTTTCGCGGAAAACATGGGAGAGGACATAGCCAAGGCTAATGTCGAGGGCATCGTCACCGAGTTGGCTTATCTTTTTGATGAGGGTGAAATCACCTTGGGTGGCAAGACCTATCGTCCGCGTCTTGCCTTTGTCGATGAGACTGGCGCGTTGGTGCCCGGTGCGGCGCAACTCACACATTTGCATCAGCTTGCCGAAGAACCATTTGAAATCGCTCCAGAGGCTGGAATTACCTTTGAGGCAGCCGAATTTGAAGACGAGTAGGCAGGTTTCCTCGCTTCACCCACTGGTCATTGACGGTGCTGAGTTCTAGTTTGCCACTCAACGAAGGGAAGTGGCATGAATAAACCGTCTGACAATCCGGCTGATCCGTTCAAAAAGGCTCTCGCTGAGGCCACGAAAGTCATGGCCGATGACCCGGAGCTGGCCGTAACCTATTCGGTTGATCCGGCGGGGCAGACGTCGGACACGATCCGCTTGCCGCAAGTCTCGCGGCGGATGTCTCGTGATGAGGTTCTACTGGCGCGCGGCACCGCTGACGCATTCGCCCTGCGCCACAAGTTTCATGATCCAAAAGTCTCTGCGAAATACATGCCACAAGGCCAGATGGCACAGGATTTGTATGAAGCGATGGAGACGGCGCGGATCGAAGCTGTCGGCGCACAGTATATGCCCGGCACGGCCGGGAACATTGATGCAAAGATCGAGTCAGAGGCCATGCGGAAAGGCTATGACCAGATCAATCAGGCGTCAGATGCGCCGCTCGCTGTTGCAGCGGGTTATTTGATCCGCAATTTGGCCACTGGCCGCGATCTTCCCAAAGGCGCAGAAAACGTGATGGAGCTCTGGCGCGGCTTTATCGAGGATCATTGCGGCGGCACGTTGGACAGCCTTGAAGAAACCCTGAACGACCAACAGGCTTTTGCCAAATTTGCGCGGCAAATGATCAGTGACATGGGATATGGCGATCAGCTTGGTGATGATCCCGATACGCTGGATGATGACATGGAAGACGAAGCCGAGGAAGGCTCCGACGACCAGCAGGAAGAACCAGACAGCACCGGTCAGGACGATAGCGAGGGAGAGGACGCCGAAGGCACGCCCGAGCAAAGTCAGGAAGAAACTCAAGACGCCAGCCAAGCCCAGGTCAGCATGGATGATCAGGCAGATGCGGAAATGGGTGAAGAGGCAGAGATGCCAGAAGGCGAAGCCCCGCTTGAGCCCCCTGCCCCGCAGCCGATCTCGGACGCTGATCCGGACTACAAGGTCTCAACAACCGAGTTTGACGAAGAGATCGCCGCCGAAGATCTGGCAGAGCCTGTCGAACTGGAACGCCTGCGCGCCTACCTTGATCAGCAACTTGAGCCGCTCAAAGGGGCCGTGTCGCGTCTGGCGAATAAACTCCAGCGGCGTCTGCAAGCCCAGCAAAACCGGAGCTGGGAGTTTGACCGCGAAGAGGGTATCCTTGACGCTGGACGGCTGGCACGGATTGTGGCTTCGCCCACGACCCCGCTGTCGTTCAAAGTCGAGAAAGATACCGATTTCCGCGATACGGTTGTCACCTTGTTGCTGGATAACTCAGGCTCGATGCGCGGGCGTCCGATTTCGATTGCTGCGATCTGCGCCGATGTCATGGCCCGCACACTGGAACGTTGCGATGTCAAAGTCGAGATTCTTGGCTTTACGACAAAGGCGTGGAAAGGCGGGCAATCGCGCGAAAAATGGCTGGCGGAGGGGCGCGAAGCCACCCCGGGCCGCCTGAACGACTTGCGTCATATCATTTACAAGTCAGCAGATGCGCCATGGCGTCGGACGCGTCCAAATCTGGGACTGATGATGAAAGAAGGGTTGCTGAAGGAAAACATCGACGGAGAAGCGCTTGAATGGGCACATCGCCGCATGGCGGCGCGCCCCGAACAGCGCAAGGTCCTGATGGTGATTTCCGATGGTGCGCCCGTGGACGATTCCACATTGTCGGTCAATCCCGCGAACTACCTTGAAAAACATCTTCGCGATGTGATCGCGATGGTCGAGAAACGCAAAGCGGTCGAATTGGTCGCCATCGGGATCGGCCACGATGTAACCCGCTATTATGAGCGCGCGGTCACAATCACAGACGTGGAACAGCTTGCAGGCGCGATGACTGAACAGCTTGCGAGCCTGTTTGACAGCGATCCGCGCAAGCGCGCACGTGTCATGGGGATGCGCAAAGCTGGCTAGCGTTGGAGATAGTTGCTCTCGGTGGATGCCTCCGGCGGGAGTTTCTTGGGAGAAAGAAGAGGGCTGCCTGATGTTTCAAACGTTTGAGGTGACATCCTCTCCAGAACAAGGGCCGCCGCGTCTTGCTGATTTGCGCGAGGTCATGGCAGCCGCCCATGTTGACGTCTTCCTTGTGCCGCGCGCAGATGCCCATCAAGGCGAATATGTGGCCCCAAGGGATGCACGACTGGCCTGGTTGACAGGGTTTACGGGGTCGGCGGGTTTTTGTGTCGTGATGCGCGACACAGCGGCAATCTTTGTGGATGGCCGGTATCGGCTGCAGGTCCGCTCACAAGTCGCGCGCGACTTCACGCCCGTTAATTGGCCAGAGGTGCAGTTGGCCGATTGGTTGAAAGAGAATTGCGCCGAGGGCGCGCGTGTTGCCTATGATCCTTGGCTGCATACCGCTGCTGAAATCGCGACATTGCGGTCCGCATGTCCGGGCCTTTCCTTTGTTGCATCCCCCAATCTGATTGACCGGATCTGGCATGATCAACCCCCTGCACCGGCGCAGCCATTTGCAGTGCAACCCTTGGAACATGCTGGTGAGACTCACGACAGCAAGCGCAAACGTCTCGCAGAAGCTCTTGATGCCGATGCTGCAGTCATCACGCTCCCAGACAGCATTGCTTGGCTCCTGAACATTCGCGGTTCCGATATTGAGCGCAATCCTGTTCCACAGGCCTTTGCCATTCTCCATGGATCGGGTGTGGTCGATCTATTTGCGGGGCCGGGCAAGGTCGACCAACTCGACGACCATCTGGGCACAGATGTGCATTGCCATGATGTTACAGCGTTTGATGCAGCGCTGTCCGATCTGAGGGGCCGCATTCTTGTCGATCGCCAAAGCTGTCCGGACCACGTGGTGACACTGTTGCAAGCGGCAGGCAGCGACATCATCAAGGGCCAGGACCCCTGTGTCCTGCCCAAAGCGCGCAAGAATGAGGCCGAAGTCGCAGGTGCACGTGCCGCACATGAACGCGACGCGGTTGCCATGGTCCGCTTCTTGGCATGGCTCGACCGCGAAGCACCAAAGGGCGCGCTGACAGAAATTGACGTGGTCAAAGGACTTGAAGGGTTCCGCCGCGAGACGAACGCGCTGCGCGATATCAGCTTTGAGACAATCTGCGGTGCCGGACCGAACGGTGCCATCGTGCATTACCGTGTCACAGAAGAAACAAACCGTCCCGTCAATCAAGGCGAACTGTTGCTGGTCGACAGTGGTGGCCAATACATCGACGGCACCACGGACATTACGCGCACAATCGCGATTGGACCCGCTGGCAAAGAAGAGCAACGCTGCTACACACGGGTTCTGCAAGGCATGATTGCAATCAGCCGCATCCGCTTTCCGCATGGGATTGGGGGGCAGCACCTCGATGCCCTTGCCCGCGCGCCTCTATGGATGGCCGGTCAAGACTATGATCATGGGACAGGGCATGGTGTCGGCAGCTATCTGAGCGTCCATGAAGGCCCTCAGGGCCTTTCACGCCGGTCTAAGGTAGCCCTTGAAGAAGGCATGATCCTGTCCAACGAGCCGGGCTATTACCGTGAAGGCGCATTTGGGATCCGGATCGAAAATCTGATCGTTGTGGCCAAAGCGCCTGTGCTTGAGGACGGTGACGCACGAGATATGCTGCACTTTGAGACGCTCACCTATGTTCCACTTGATCGCCGCTTGATTGATACCACGCTGCTGTCACAGGCAGAACGGGGGTGGATTGATCACTATCATGCGGATACATTTGCGCTTCTGGCATCGCGGGTCGATGCTGAAACGGCGGACTGGTTGTCACAGGCCTGCGCACCGCTTTGACATATGACTGTTGCTTTGTGGCGATACTCGCCCGGATAGCACTGACGATAAGGAATGACTGACATGGCCGATCACATCAAAATCCGCCCAGCAACGGGCACATGGGTTGTGCGCGCAGGTGGGGCTGTTCTGGGCGAAAGCACGCAGGCTCTGGAACTGACCGAAGGTGACTACCCGCCGGTCATCTATTTCCCACGCAGCGACCTTGCGATGGCATTCCTTGATCCCACCGATACGACTTCGACTTGCCCCTACAAGGGCGACGCGAGCTATTTCAGCATCGTGGCAAAGAGTGGCCCGATCGCCAACGCCGCTTGGTCCTATGAGAACCCGATCGAAGCCGTCAGCGAAATCGCTGGGCACATTGCATTTTACACGAACAAAGTCGCCGTCGAAAAAGTCTAGGAGTGCTCTTCGGCGGCAGTCGCCGCCAAGGCCCTGTTCATGGCCCTCAACGCATCGACTTGAAATAGAGCACCCCAGAGTTCAGGCGGGCTGTCTTCGGCCCCGAGGGTCACTACGGGGATGAAACGCGGGCTTGCACGTTCAAAGATCGGCATTGCCTGCTCAAGCGTTGCGTTCCCATCCACATAGAGCCCCTCGCGCATCAATGCCCAGCATTCATCCTCATCCGCGCCATCGGGGCTCTTCATGTCGCGCATGATGCTTGAGACTTTGAACGTCGCCAGCAGGTAGGCTTGCGGACCCGCTGCCAGATGCACGTTGCGCCGCTCAAGCTGTGTCAGGAAGAACGACCGGTCGACGATCCGCGACGAAAGCGCTGTCGATATCGACACAGCAACCATCACAGCAAGGCCTGTCTGCCAGTCGCCCGTCAATTCAAAGACAATCAGCGTTGTAGAGATCGGCGCACCCAGTACGGCTGCCGCGACCGCCCCCATACCGGCCAATGCGTAAAGCGTCTCGCTTCCTGATACGGTTGGAAAGATTGATGTGGCAATCGTTCCAAAGGCCAACCCCGTTAATGCCCCAACCATGAGCGAAGGCGAAAACACACCGCCCCCCATGCGCCCCCCCATCGTAATCGCAACGGCAACGACCTTGAGGACCACAAAGACAACCGCCTCGTGCAAGAGCAGATTGCCCGTCAAAGCCGCAGATGTTGTCTCATATCCAACACCGATGATGTGGGGGAACCAGATCGCAATTGCACCAAGTAAGGCGCCAGCAATCGCCGGTCTGAGATAGCGGGGTATGCGGGCTTCTTCCTGCACATAGTTTCCGAAGTCATCAGCCCAAAAGATCGCCTTCATCAGCGCAACAGCGACCAATCCACAAACAAAACCGAGGATCAAAAAGGCTGGAAGCTCGACATAGAAGCCCAAAGCGTTCTGCACGGGCAACGCAAATTCGGTCACGTCTCCAAAGACCAAACGGTTGATCACAGTTCCTGCGGCTGACGCGATGACAATAGGCGCAAAAGCATGCACAGCGAAGTGACGTAGAACCACTTCCAAGGCAAAAAGCGCACCCGCAATGGGCGCGTTGAAACTAGCGGACACCGCCGCCGCGACTGCACAGCCCAAGAGATCCCGGCCCGTGATACCACTTGCGTTGATCCAACGACAGACGGCGGTCGAAATCACCGCAGCCAAATGGACGACCGGCCCTTCTCGGCCGGTAGAGCCGCCAGTGGACAGTGTGATCATCGACGCCGCTGCCGATGCGAGCCCGCGCCTGACTTCAACACGCCCCTCAGAAAGAGCAGCCCCCTCGATCACATCTGCGACTGAACGCACGCGTCCATCATCGGTAAACCGATGCAGCAGCAACCCGACAGCCAGCCCGCCACAAATTGGGATGATCAGGATCTGATACCATGCAAGCCCCGCTGCAAAGGAATGCAGGGTCAGGACATCATCCGTCCCATATGCTGTCGTTTGGATCGCGTAGATCCCCAGTCGAAAGAGGACCGCAACAGTTCCGGCCGCAACGCCGATAGCCAACGCAATAAACCAGAATTGCACATGGGTCGGGCCATGGGTTTTGATGGTCTGCGCCGCATCGCGGCAAGCACATCTGGTATCCTCGATCCCCTGCTTGATCAGAGCTCTAATCGGTTTGCCCATGAAAGGATCACAATCGGCTTAGTGGTTCAAATGACGCCTCATGCAGGCGCGTCGGCCAAGCGGCTATGCCCAGCCTATTGTAGAGGTTGCGCCGATCCAAGAGCATTCACGCACGCCGCTGCCACTTGTTGTTGTCGCATGCAGGTGAACGAATCCCTCGTCATCTGGGTCAGATCGTGCCGATACGAATCCCTTGCTCACTACAACTTCAGTACGTCGTAACGCTACGTCACATTCCACATCACGGGGCTGGCAATGGCGTATCGCTCTTCCGACGGGAGGCATGCGATGTCCTTTATAATTTGCAAAAAATGCACAAGAGCCAGTCAAAAAAGAGCGTCTGAGTAAAATACTCACGGAATTGGCGCACAACCGAAAGGTTATAAGTCAGCATAGTTGACGTACTTTGGTATAGGTTGCTGAAACATGCGTCACCCAGTTACCTTTAGGTCAAGAAACTGTTAGAGTTTCTTATGTAAACGGTAACAATGTCTTTCTGACATATGTGAGTAAACCTCTTACGAGGAAATGAACTGCATGTTTTGCGGAGGTGAGTGGCCGCATCGCATGACTTATGAGTGGGCTGGGTAACCGGTACAAGTTCAGGGCGTCGCGTCAAGCGACGCCCAATTAGTTTGCAGGATTGATGAGCGCGTCCGCTGCATCTTTCGCCGCTTGCGTAATCCGGTCACCGGAAAGCATTCTTGCAACTTCATCGACCCGGGCCGGATCATCCAACTTTGTCACCGTTGAAAGTGTTTCCTGCGCTGTCTGACGCTTTTCAACACGCCAGTGATGCGCCCCAAGTGCTGCCACCTGCGGAGAATGCGTCACAACAAGAACTTGCCCGCCTTCCGCAAGTTCTGCCAGACGGCGCCCAACGGCATCGGCAGTCGCCCCACCGACACCACGGTCAATCTCGTCAAAGATCATCGTCACACCTTGCACTGACTGGGTCAGACAAACCTTCAACGCCAACAGAAACCGACTCAATTCACCGCCGGATGCGATCTTGTTAAGTGGACCTGCCGGTGCTCCGGGATTCGTGGCGACCGTAAATGACACGTCATCCACACCATCGGGACCCGGGTCGGTTATAGAGACTGCCGTCGCAAAAACGGCCCTTTCCATCTTGAGAGGTGCAAGTTCTTTGGCCATGGCTTGATCCAAGGCCTGCGCACTGGCTTTGCGTTTCTCGGACAAGGCCGCAGCCAGCCCTTGATACACCTGCTCTGCTGCGTCCTGTGCTTTCGCTAGCGACGAAAGATCGCTCGCGCTTTCATCCAGTCGGGCAAGGCGTCCGCGCAAATCATCTGCAAAGCCAGCAAGATCGTCTGGCAAGACGCCATGCTTGCGCGCCAGCCCACGGATTGCAAAAAGCCGTTCTTCCACGTATTCCAGTTCATGCGGGTTAAAGGATAGCGCATCAAGGCAATCACTGACCCCGCGCTGCGCGTCGTCCAAGGCCATAAGCACTTGTTCCAGCGCCGTCAAAGGGGCGTCGAGCCGACCTTCCGCATCGTCAGCCACGCCTTGTAGCCACCGCGACGCATCGCCAATCATGCCCTCGGCCCCATTCAGCCCAAGCGCTTCTGCTGCCTTCGAGATATCACTTCTGATTCTTTCCGAAGCTTGCATCAGACGTCGTTGGGTATCGAGTGACGCTTCTTCACCCTCTTCAGGTGCCAACGCATCAAGTTCCGAAACGGCGTGACGAAGGTAGTCTTCCTCAGCACGGACCTCTTCCACCTGTGACTGTGCCTGAACAAGCGCGGTCTTGGCCACCGCCAATGCTCTCCAGGCCTGCTTGACCGCCGCAACATCTTCATCAAGCCCGCCAAAGCTATCCAGCATCTGCCGGTGCCCTCTTGGGTTCAGCAGACCGCGGTCGTCATGCTGGCCGTGGAGTTCGACCAAAGTCTCAGAAAGCTGGCGCAGCACCTCGCCACTGACGCGCCGGTCATTCACCCAAGCTGTTTTGCGGCCGTCTTTACTATTGACGCGTCGAAGAATGAGCTCTTCTTCCCACTGGATGCCAGCCTCATCGAGAACTGCACACGCGGGATGATCAGACGTCAGGGCGAAACTGGCTGTCACCTCACCTTGTTCTGCGCCTTGGCGGACAAGCTCGGCACGTCCGCGCCAGCCCAGCACAAAGCCCAAGGCGTCCAAGAGTATCGATTTGCCCGCGCCAGTTTCACCGGTCAACACATTGAGACCCGGTTGGAAATCAAGCTCCAACCGATCAATGATCAGCATATCCCGAATATCTAAACCGCGCAGCATGACCCTCGCCCGCTGTTTTCTAACTGTGCAAACGTGTCAAAGCCACTCGCCACGTACAACCTGTCGATAGATCGACGACAACCAGTTGTTGCCCGTGGCACTTGCACCAAGTCCCTGCCCTGTCAAAAGCGCAAAGCTTGCCTCATACCATTCACTGGACTGGTAATTCACGCCCAGAATAGCACCTGCGGTCTGCGCCTCATCCACCAATCCAAGCGACAAGTAACTTTCGACGAGTCGATGCAACGCTTCTGGCGTGTGTGTGGACGTCTGAAAATCCTCGACCACTGTGCGGAAGCGATTGGATGCGGCAACATAATTGCCACGTTTGAGGTAAAAGCGGCCAATCTCCATCTCTTTGGCGGCCAGATGATCAAACGCCAGATCGAATTTCTGCGCCGACAGCTCAGCATATTCTGTCCCCGGATATTGTTCGATCACGCGGCGCAGCGCCTGTAACGCCTGAATGGTCAGCCCCTGATCGCGACCAATCTCATCAATCTGGTCGTAGTATGACAGCGCCAATAGATAGGCCGCATAGGGTGCGTCAGATTGGGCCGGATAGAAATCCAGATACCGCTGTGCTGTGGCGCGGCTGCTGGGAAAATCTGCGTCACGATGATACGAGAATGCCTGCATGATCAGCGCGCGCTCAGCCAGCTCTGAATAAGGGTAAAGCCTTTCGATCTCTCCAAAGGTGATCGCCGCATCATCTGCCTGCCCCGCCGATAGCTGGCTTTCGCCACGCGCGAAAATCTGGGCAGGCGTTAACTCTTCAACCGGTGGGCCGCTATCAAGGCTCCCACAGGCCGCCAGAACGGCAATGCCGACAATTGCTGTTGCACGCGCCGCAGAACGCTTTGTCAGGTTTCGAATTAGGGACATCTGCCGGGCCTCACTCACACCATTTGCATCGGCAGTTCAGACCGCCTGCGCATAAGTGGGGGTCTAGCATAGAAAAATCGAGGGCAAAATGCCTTTTCAGGCACCGCAGTCGTCAATGCATTGTGATGGGCTAAGCAACCGCTTCAAGATCAGCGCTGTTCACCCCGACCCCCGGCAGCCGCGCCGCGATCTTGTGGTCGCATTCCACCCACCGCCACGCATCAGGTGCGGCAAACAAGGCATGTAGCAACTTATTGGTCAGCGCATGTCCCGCACGAACGCCGCGATACTGACCGAGAATAGGTGCACCAGCAGTATAGAGGTCGCCAAGAGCATCCAGCATCTTGTGGCGAACAGCCTCGTCGTTGTGACGCAAACCACCCGGCGTGAGAATTTCCGCACCATCGACCACGACTGCGTTCTCAACGCTGCCGCCAAGCGCAAGACCATTTGCATGCATCTTTTCAACATCAGCCGAACGACAGAAAGTTCGGCTGTCACATAGCTCGCGGACAAAGGCGCCGTTTGCCATGTTGAGTGTCTTTCTCTGACGCCCGATCGCCTCATCCGCGAACTCGATTTCAAAGTCGATTTGCAGGCTCGTGGCAGGGCTGAGTGCGGCAAACGCCTCACCCTCGTTCACGCGTACCTCGCGCAAAATCTCAATCGCCCGCAATGGCGCAGACAGACGGCGCAATCCGACCGTTACGAATTCCCGCACGAACGGTGCCGCACTGCCGTCAAGAATCGGGACCTCTGGGCCGTCAATCTCGAGTAGAGCGTTGTGCACACCGCAACCAGCCAACGCAGCCATCACATGTTCGATCGTCGACACCGTGATACCATCGGCATTTGTCAGTCGGGTATTCAATGGGGAAACAACCACATCCGCATAGCGGGCTGCGAGAACTGGACGCTCTGGCAGGTCCACGCGACAAAATGCAATGCCGTGCCCGGCTGGCGCAGGATGCACGGTCATGCAGACCGGTGATCCTGTGTGAAGGCCGGTCCCCTGAAACAGAATTTTGTGCTGTAGCGTTGTTTGCACGGCGAAAGCATCATTTGTTTGTTACATTGACAAATGAAGTAGATGGCACGGTGCTGAGTCTCAACTCACGCTTTGCGACGGGTTGAAACATCGGAAGCAAAAGAGAATGCTGCGCGTGCAGCATTTCGGTAATGCATTGATTAAGAACCAAAAAAGACCGCCACTTGGGCGGTCTCTTTGTGAACGGAACGTAGCGTCCGTTTCGAACTACTTCAGTGATTAGTTGGCCTGACGCCGCAAGAATGCAGGAATCTCGATTTTTTCCTGATCTTCGTCTGGCTGCGCTTCCTGCCGCAAAGCAGTCACTTGTGGCTGGGCGCGGGACGGCTGTGCTGCCCCTTCGGCCTGCGCACCTGTCATACGATTGATCAACGAATTGATCCCGAAACGTGGCTTTTCAGCACCCGCATCAACAGTGGGCTGGGCCGCTGGTTGCACGGGTTGGTCTTTGGGGACCCGGTTCACTGCTGCTTGCAAGCGCGCCAAAGCTTCGGGCGATGGTGTGCCGGGCGCTGCGGCCCGCGGGGCAACAAAGCTGTCTGCCTCTGTCATCACAGGCTCGGGGCGTGGCTGATAGGCAGGCGGTGGCAGCTCATCAGTCGCCTCGGGCGCTTGCGCCACTTCAGCGACGACGGGTGCCGGTGCGGCGACCGGCTGCGCAGGCGTTTCGACCTGTTCAAAGAGCGACGGCTCTTGCGGGGCAGGCGCCGGAGCAGCTTCTGCGGCCACAGCGGCAGGAGCTGCAGGCTCTGCGGTAGCCTCAGCTTGAGGCGCGGGTGTCGCTGGCGCCAAAGGTGCCGCCATTGAGCGACGTGGCACAGGTGTCTCAGAACGATCAACAACAGCGTCGATCCCTGTCGCAACCACAGAGACGCGCATGCGCCCTTCCATACCCGTGTCGAGAGTCGAACCGACGATAATATTGGCGTCGCCATCGACCTTTTCACGGATCTTGTTCGCTGCTTCATCAAGCTCAAACAATGTCAGATCATAGCCACCGGTGATGTTGATCAGAACGCCTTTGGCACCTTCCAGAGAAATCTCGTCAAGAAGCGGGTTCGCAATCGCTTTTTCAGCGGCCTGAATAGCACGGTTTTCACCGTCTGCTTCACCGGTCCCCATCATGGCTTTGCCCATCTCGTCCATCACAGCGCGCACGTCAGCAAAGTCGAGGTTGATCAGGCCCGGACGGACCATCAAATCCGTGACGCCTTTCACACCTTGGTAGAGCACATCATCAGCAAGCGAGAACGCTTCAGTGAATGTCGTATTCTCATTGGCGAGGCGGAACAGGTTCTGGTTCGGGATAATGATAAGTGTGTCGACGACCTTTTGCAGAGCCTCGACGCCCGCCTCAGCCTGACGCATGCGTTTTGCGCCTTCAAACTGGAAAGGCTTGGTAACAACCCCGACGGTCAGAACACCCAGTTCACGGGCAGCTTGTGCGATGATCGGCGCAGCGCCTGTCCCTGTACCGCCGCCCATACCAGCGGTGATGAAACACATATGCGCACCCGCGAGGTGATCCACGATCTGTTCGATGCTCTCCTCGGCAGCGGCAGCACCTACGCTTGCGCGTGCACCAGCCCCTAGGCCTTCGGTGACTTTCAATCCCATCTGGATTTTGGCAGCCGCTTTGGATTGTTGCAGCGCCTGCGCATCCGTGTTGGCCACAACGAAATCAGTCCCGTCGAGTTCTTGTTCAATCATGTTGTTGACGGCATTGCCGCCAGCGCCGCCGACACCAAACACGGTAATACGTGGTTTCAGCTCATCGTGCCCCGGAAGGGAAAGATTCAAAGTCATAATCTGATCCGCCTGTTTTATTTAACTGCCCGTGCCCGCGGGCTTTTACTGCTTATTGAGACTCACAATAACCAAGTGATGCCGAAAGGTCACGACAAAAACAAGAAATTGCCACCAAATCTGGACAAATAGTTTCGCTACACTGCCGGATTTCGACGTCTCGGCAATATGTTGCGCATTACCAGTTGTCTTTGAACCATTTCACGGCACGCTTGAGTGACCGGGCCGGATAGCGGTCTGCGGGGATTTCAAAGTCCCACCATTCGTCTTGTGGATTCGCGGCAAAAAGTGTCAGCCCTACAGCGCTTGAAAACGCAGGGCCGATCGCGGCTTGCGGCAGGCCCTGTACCCGCAAAGGTCGCCCCAACCGCACTTGCTGGCCGAGAATTTTGCTGGCCAAACCGTCAAGGCCCGGGATCTGGCTGCCGCCACCAGTCAGCACAATCTGCTGGCTTGGCAAATGCTCAAAGCCCGCGGCATCGAGCCGTGCGCGCACTTCTTCAAGAATTTCTTCAACACGGGGACGCATGATGCCAATAAGTTCCGCGCGGCTGACGGTCCGGCGGTCATGTTCCCAGTCGCCGGTATCGCCACCGATTTCGATCATCTCACGATCATCCATGCCCGTCGCAACAACGCCGCCATAGAACGTCTTGATCCGCTCTGCGGTCGCCGCAGGAATTTGCAAACCCATGGAGATATCAGACGTCACATGATCGCCGCCCATGCGCACGCTATCAGCATAGATCATGTGCTTTTTCATAAAGACAGAAATGCCGGTTGATCCGCCGCCAAGGTCGATACAGGCAGCACCCAACTCTTGCTCGTCCTCAACCAGCGACGACATACCCGAAACATAAGCCGAAGAGGCAATGCCAGCGAGCTCAAGGTCACAGCGCCGGATGCAATAGAAAAGGTTCTGGACCGCAGACATATCAACGGTCAGCATATGCATATCGCAGGTCAGCGCGTTCCCGATTTGCCCACGTGGATCCGCAAGGCCCGACCGGTGATCAAGCGCAAAGTTGACGGGTTGGGCGTGCAACACTTCCCGCTCTGCGCCGTAGTCGGGCACATCACAATTTGCCATGACCTGACTGATGTCCTGTTCTGTGACGATCCCACCCGCGATGTCGAGTTGACCATCCAGACCATAAGAGCGTGGCCGCGCGCCCGACAGACAGGCGATCACATGATCGACACGCACATTGGCCATCTTCTGGGCGGCCTGCACCGCTGTGCGAATTGCCCGCTCGGTTTCCTGCATGGCGTCGATCTCGCCAAAGCGGACACCCCGCGAACGGGTTGTTGCTGCACCGATCACACGAAACTGGGACTGACCTGCAAGAGAGCCCACGCCATCCGCGCCGCGGAACTGCTCTGGTCCATCAAATCGCAAAACCAGACAGGCAATCTTGGATGTCCCGATATCCAAGACAGCTACAACACCGCGTTGCATTGCAGCTTTGCGCATCTGGCGCATCGCCCTTTGACTGTCGTATAGATCGCCCATCAGTTGCCCACCTCGTTATTATTGTTCTCACCGCCTGCCCCGACGCGCCGAAGCGCGATGACAGCAGCGTCATTCATCCTGATTGTTGGTCGGTTGCCATTGCGCATGTCGACCACAGCGACATCGCGGGCCAGCAGGTCTTGGGCTGCATTCAGCGCCAATACCCGCTCAAGCGCAGATGCCGCCCCGTCGCTTGGCAAAAGGATGCGCTGGTCGCGGTCCAAGACCAGATCCCAGCGACGCTCGCCCATGCGCACCAATCCGCGCACACGGTTCAACAATGAACCCGACGTCGCAAACAACACGAGCGCTTCACCGATCTCGGCCTCGGCCCCGTCCCCTGCAATGAGCGGCAAGTCCGGACGCTCTGAACGCACAGCGATCCGTCCTGACACCGCCCCGTCTGCATCTAGCAGGCGAAGTGTCTCGTCATCACGCCAAACGGCGACCGGAACCCGGGGCGTGATCGCAACCTCAAGCAGACCCTCTTGTCCGATCCGAACTGTCGCCGCCTTGACGGGTTCAAGCGCCTCAATCTCGGCGCGCATCGCATCAAGGTCGAGGTCAAATGAAGACAAGGGAAAATCGCTAGGCAGGTAGGCTCCCACTGCGGCCTCAACCAATGGATCACCACCGTCGATCCGTGATCCGCGCACCATGAACTGCGGCCGCTCTTGAAATTCGCGCTGTGCGTTTGCAATCGTAGAAGACAACTGAGCGCGGTTTTCTGGCTTTGAATACCACGATCCGGCAATGGCCGCGATCAATAACAAGGGCACACCAATCCGAACCAACCCACGAAAACCCGGCGTCAACATCAAGCGTTGCATCCGGTAATCCAACCGGGACGGCGCCGGATCATGCCCGGGCGTGGTTTCAGACCGACGGCGGATCAACGATCGCATGACGCGTCCTCCACCAACCAGCGGCATAGTTCGGGAAAGCTGATGCCGACATGTTGCGCCTGTTCTGGCGTCAGCGATGTTGGTGTCATGCCTGGTTGCGTATTCGTCTCAAGCAAGATCAGACCATCAAGGCCTTTGCTCTCGTCCCACCGAAAATCGGTCCGGCTAACACCGCGGCACCCCAAGACCTGATGGGCACGCAAGGCGTAATCCATACAAGCATCAAAGATCTCTTGCGGCACGTCCGCAGGCAATTCATGGCGCGACCCACCCGGCGCATATTTGGCATGATAGTCATACCAGCCATCCGTGATGATGTCGGTGACGGTCAGCGCGCGATCACCCATAACGGTTGTCGTCAACTCTCTTCCGGGGGCGAAGGCCTCGACCATCACTTCCGCAGGCATATCATCGGCCAGCTGGGGTGGGCCATTGGCGGCCTCGTCGACGATGTAAATCCCCACGCTTGAGCCTTCGTTGAAAGGCTTGACTACGTAAGGCGGCGGCATCAGATGCGCGCGGCGCACTGCATCAGCCGAGGCAAGAATGCTGTGGACAATTGGCAGTCCCGCCTTGCGGTAGACGTCCTTGGTGCGCTGTTTATCCAGCGACAAGGCAGAGGCTAAGATGCCAGAATGCGTGTAAGGGATTTGTAGCCATTCGAGCAGACCCTGCACGGCTCCGTCTTCGCCCCACCGGCCATGCAGCGCGTTGAAAACAACATCGGGCTTAATGTCCAGCAAACGCGCAGCAAGATCGGGGCCTGCATCGACCTCGATCACTTCGCATTCTGCTGCCCGCAAAGCCGCTGCACATTCGCGGCCCGTGCTGAGCGAGACTTCGCGCTCCGCCGAGGGGCCGCCCATCAGGACAACAACTTTCGGGTTTGCCCTGCTCGACATACCCAACCGCCTCTTTTGCGGGTCTTTTGCGACCCGTCATATCTCTTGGTGACCTGCTCTTCAGATCATGGCCTTTTTGGCCTTTATTGTGCGGTGTCTTCGCTTGTGCGATTACCGACCCGCATGATTTCCCAGTGTAGCTCAATCCCTTGGGAATCGTAAACCTTTTTCCGAACCAACTCGCCCAGATCTTCAAGATCGGCAGCCGTTGCCCCGCCCGCATTCGTGAGAAAATTGGCGTGCTTTTCGTTGATTGTGGCCCCACCAAGGGTCGCACCGCGCATGCCTGCGTTCTCGATCACCTTCCACGCCTTCAGATCATGCACGTCATCAGCACGCCCCGTTGAGGAAAAACCGGCCGGATTGCGAAAGGTTGAGCCCGCAGTGCGATCCTTTGTTGGCTGTGTCTCGTCGCGTTTTGCTAGTTGCCCAGCCATGCGTGCATGAAGCACGTCAGGATCATCAACCGCGGCCTTGAACCGTGCAGCGACGATCACCGCCCCTTCGGGCAAGGTGCTTTGCCGATAGGCAAGGTTCAGCGCATCCGCAGGCATTTCAACTAATGTCCCATCACGCATCACGACTGTGACACCCTCAAGAACATCGGCAACATAGGTGCCATAGCAACCCGCGTTCATACGCACCGCACCACCGATACTGCCAGGGATCGTGCGCAGAAACGTCAGATCAAGCCCTGCGTCAGCCGCGCGCCGCGCCACATGCGCATCCAATGCTGCGGCACCAGCAGTGACGACACCCTCACCCACTTCGATCAAGTTAAAGCCGCGTCCCAGTCGGATCACCACACCGTCAATGCCACCATCGCGGACGATCAGATTGCTGCCCACACCCATCGTAAAGACAGGAACCTCATGTGGAAGGTTCGCGAGGAATTGCTGCAAGTCAGCAAGATCGGCGGGCTGAAACAGCACTTCGGCCGGCCCACCGACACGCATCCATGTCAGCTCTGCCAACGAACGGTTCATTGTCAGCACACCATTGGTTCGCGGCAGGTTATCCATGTTCCAACTTACTCGCTTTCTTCAGGCCAAACAGACCGCCGATCAACAACCCCAGCCCTGCCGGTGCAGCGCCAAACATCAGTGCAATGGCGTATCCGATCCCGTCCCAGCCGGTCGCATTTGCCATGGCAAGAAAGAGGCCGCCTGTAAAGGTGGCCCAAACGACCGCCAATCCACCAAGCAGGGTCTTGTTGCGGTCTCGCCCCGAAAAATAACTGGCAGTTGTTGCGATCACGAATATCCCCAGAACCACAAATGCAACGATGATCTGATCAGAAAACATGGCTTCCTCCATTGTTGAACAAAGTTCACTTAGTGATTTGTGAACGATGTTCAAGTATGGAGTCTAACTTAAATGCTTCGATCGTCACGCCTGCGCAGCAACCACCCCAGCAGCGTGCCTGCAAAAACACCCAAGAGCGCAGGTACGCAGATCAACATGGATACGCCCATCGCAAACACCGGATTGATGCCGATCGGTGTGCCCGTTGCATAAAAGAAGATCGCGAATGTGCCCCCGATGACGCTGCCAATCGTCAGGGCAAGCCCGTTTTGCCCGCGCCGGACGAGAAGCGTGATCAACCAAAAGGGAACCATTGCGGCCATCAGCATGAACACAAAGATCAAGATTGCCTGCATCAGCCCCTCCGAAACCGCGCCTTGAGCCACTGCCACAAAAAGTACACTGGCCATCTAAGGACAGAGCCGCCAACAGCAAGCGCAACAAGCCCCATCAAGACACCATCGTTCCAGATGATCCACAAGACGATGGGGACACCAATGCCAATCAGGACATAGGCGCGACGCCAATGATTGTCATTGGAAGGCACAGCAGCCATTGCGAATGCCAGCAACACCCAAAGCCCAATCAGAACCCAAGCGTTGAGAAGCATCATCTATGCGCCATTAAGTCTTGCCGGGAGTGCGTTGGCCCAAGCGCTGATGGTCCCTGCCCCAAGGCAGACAACGATGTCACCCGGTTTCGTCTGCTCAACCACAAGCCGCGCCAGGTCATCTTCGCTTTCCACAATCCGTGCATGCCTGTGGCCATGACTGATCAGACCTGCCACCAGATCACGGTGCGAGGCACCTTCGATCGGGTCTTCACCCGCGGCAAAGACTTCAGAAATTCCGACCACATCCGCATCGTTGAAGCACGAACAGAACTCTTCGAAATGATGGGAAAGACGTGTGTAGCGGTGCGGTTGATGCACGGCGATGACCCGGCCCTCCGTCGCTTGCCGGGCGGCCTTGAGCACGGCTGCGATTTCGACAGGATGATGACCGTAGTCGTCGATAATGGGGACGCCACCCACTTCACCGACTTTGGTAAAGCGCCGGTTCACGCCTTTGAATTCGGCAAGCGCCTTGCGTATTTCATCCTTTTTCATCCCAAGGTGACGCGCCACGGCCACCGCAGCCAGCGCATTGGACACATTGTGGTCACCCGGCATCGGAAGGACGCAGCCTTCTATCAAGGCATCCTCAGCTTGCAACGCGATGTCAAAATGTGCCGAACCTGCCTCGTAACGCAAGTTGACGGCCCGAATGTCTGCTTGCGCATTAAAGCCAAAGGTCACAACACGGCGGTCAGTGATCTTGCCCACCAAGTTCTGCACATCGGGATCATCGGTGCAGCAGACAGCCAGACCATAGAAAGGAATGTTCGAAACAAAGTCGTAAAAGCCCTGATGCAGAGCCTCTTCCGTGCCCCAGTGTTCCATATGTTCGGGATCGATATTGGTGACGATTGCGATTGTTGCGGGCAAGCGGTTGAATGTCCCGTCACTTTCATCGGCTTCAACGACCATCCATTCACCCTGCCCCATGCGCGCATTTGAGCCATAGGCATGGATGATGCCACCGTTGATGACAGTCGGATCAATCCCACCTTCATCCAAGAGGGCGGCGACCATTGTCGTGGTTGTTGTCTTTCCGTGGGTGCCCGCGACCGCAACATTCGACTTCAGGCGCATCAGCTCGGCCAGCATCTCAGCGCGGCGCACAACAGGCAGCCCCATCGCACGGGCTGCGTCCAATTCGGGATTGCCGGGCTTGATGGCTGACGAAATCACAATGACTTCGGCGCCTTCAAGATTTTCAGCGCGCTGCCCTTCAAAGACCACAGCCCCCAAGGCCTTGAGGCGGTCTGTAATCTTCGAGGCCTTCAGGTCAGAACCCTGAACGGTGTAGCCGTGGTTCAGCAAAACCTCGGCAATACCGGACATCCCGATCCCACCAATGCCGACGAAATGGATAGGGCCAACGTCTAAGGGCAGTTTTGTTGCAGCGCTCATAAGCGGGTTTCCATCCATTATGTTTTTTCTCCCTCTGCCAGAGTCTCAACCTCTTTGACAAGGCGTTCAGTCGCGTCCGGGACACCACAACTCACAGCGGCTTGGGCCATTTTCATCATACCTGCTTCGTCCGACAAGAGCTCGGCCAGTTTTGCGGTCAACGGAGCGACATCGAATTCGGCTTCAGTCATGATCTGTGCAGCGCCTGCCTCGACCAGTTGACGGGCATTGGCAGTTTGCTCATCCCGAATAGCGCTGGCCAATGGCACCCAGACCGCCGGGCGCCCGACAACACTTACGTCTGCCACCGTTGAGGCACCAGACCGCGAAATCACCAATTGGGCGTCTACCATGCGGCGCGGCACATCCTCAAAGAAGGTCTGCACATCTGCCGTCAACAGCTCGCTATCATAGTAGTTTTTGACACGGTCCAGATCTTCTGGCCGCGCTTGATGAGATACGCGCACGCGGCGCCGGATATCTTCGGGCAGGGCGGCGATGGCAGGTGGCACAACATCGGACATGATCCGTGCCCCTTGCGAACCACCCAAGACCAGTATCGACATCGGATAGTCTCCGGGCGCGATATAGGGGGAACTGGCATGCTCCAGAACCGCTGCACGCACCGGATTGCCGGTATGGACACCCGTGACTCCACGCGGCAGGGCCGTCGGCCAGGTTCCGCAGGCAACGCGGTCAACGCGCTTGGCAAAAAGCTGGTTCACCCGCCCAAGCACGCCATTCTGTTCATGGATCATCCGAGGAACGCGCAAGACCCATGCAGCGGACATCGCCGGAATGGCAGGGTAGCCACCAAAACCAACGACCACCGTCGGGCGATCCCGAAACATCCGCCATTTGGCTGCACCGATACCCCCGAGAATGCGGAAGGGAACCACCAGTTTTTGGAAAATGCCACCACGCGCAAACGTTGCGCTGCCCACGACATTCACCTCAACCGCGTCAGGAAATCCACCTGCATAGCGCGCGCCGCGCGCATCCGTCGAAAGCTTAACGCGCCACCCTCTTGCGAGCATCGCTTCGGCCAAGGCTTGGGCCGGAAACATATGTCCACCAGTGCCACCGGCGGCAATCACAAGAAGCGGCGTGCTCATCGATTAGCCCTGCGCAACAGAATATCTCCCATCTCGCCCTGCGGCCTGCTGCGGGTAAGTGCCAGCAACATCCCCACGGCGATGCCGCCTGCAATCAGTGATGAACCACCGTAGGACACGAAAGGCAACGTCATGCCCTTGGCGGGCAACAGCCGCACGGCCACCCCCATGTTGATCATGGCTTGGACACCAAACATGCAAACCAATCCGGTCCCGGCCAAGCGAATGAAAACGTCGCGCTCTTTCATCAGGCGCAGGAGCGACCGGACAACAATCACAGCATAGAGCGCTATGATGACCAGCACGCAGATGAGCCCGTATTCCTCGGCTGCCACCGCGATGATAAAATCGGTATGGGCATCAGGAAGCGACCACTTTACCTGCCCCTCGCCAACACCGACGCCAAAGAAACCACCTTCGCGGATCGCGTTGGTCGCGTAGCCCAGTTGCGTCGTTGGATCAAGATCAGGCGACAGAAAGCCGTCGATGCGACGCGCAAAGTGCTCGGAGTTTGCGTAAGCAAAAGCCCCGCCTGCCACAACCAACCCCGCAATGACGATCAGGATCATCATCGGCGCACCGGCAACAAAATACATCACACCCCAGCCAAAAAGGATCAGAGCGGCCTGCCCAAAGTCGGGCTGCATGGCCAGCATCAAAACAATGGCCATGGTCAATGCGAATGAATAAGTCTTACCCGGTGGACCGCCAATTTGCTGGGATGCAGCCAAAAGCCATGCAGCCATCACGACAAACCCGGGCTTGAGGAACTCTGACGGCTGCACAGACGCAAAGCCCAGCGAATACCAACGCGTTGCCCCCTTGCCAAAGTCCGTGCCAAACACAGGCAGCAAAGCCAATGCCGCGAAGGCCGCAAAAAAGCCAAGTACGGCCAAACGTCGGACCAGAACCGGCGACATCATTGAGACGATCAGCATGACCATCATCGCAGCCCCGCCAAAAATCGCCTGTCGTGTCACATAGTGGAAAGGCTCCAACCCGTTTTTGGCAGCCAGCGGCGGCGATGACGCCAACCCCAATAGCAAGCCAATTCCGAACAACATAAAGACACAGGACATGGTCCATCTGTCGATTGTTCGCCACCACCTTGGAAGAACCGGATCGCCGGATTGCACCGGGACCGTCCCATAGACCATTTCCGTCATGGATACACCGCCATACTGCCTCTGTTGCCCGTTTTCCGGGTCTGAGCTCAGCATAGCGGCCAAAACCTCGCGATTCTACAGAAAAACCAATTTCTTTCTCCCAAGAAACTCCCGCCGGAGGCAGCCTTCACGCAACGCAGCATTTGATCTTGCGCATCAGACCCGCCATATCGCGCGCATGAAGTTTGAGACGATCATTATTGGCGCTGGTGCCGCAGGCATGATGTGCGCTGCCCATGCAGGCCCCGGTGTGCTGGTCATCGACCACGCCAAAGCGGCGGGTGAAAAGATCCGTATCTCAGGCGGCGGTCGCTGCAATTTTACCAACATGCACGCCAGCCCACAAAACTTTCTGAGCGAGAACAAACACTTCGCCAAGTCGGCACTCAAACGCTATACCCAATGGGATTTTATCGGCTTGGTCGATGACTACGGCATTGCCTGGCACGAAAAGACACTTGGCCAACTCTTCTGCGATACGTCCGCAAAAGACATTATAGCGATGTTGAAAGCAGAAATGGCAAAGGCCAAGGCAGAGTTGTGGTTGCAGACCAGCGTCACCCACATCGACCATGCTGATGGCGTTTACACGGTCGTGGTCGAAAAACAGGGACAACGCAGGACGCTCTCTACAGGCAATCTGGTGATCGCTTGCGGTGGCAAATCAATCCCCAAGATGGGGGCCACAGGGTTTGCCTATCAAGTCGCTGCGGATTTTGGCCTGCCTGTCATCACCCCAAAGCCGGGGCTTGTTCCACTGACTTTCTCGGGTGACAAATTCAAGCCTCTGGCCGGTGTTGCCGCGCCGTCGCGGGTGACGGCCAACAGCACCAGCTTTGATGAAGCGATGCTGTTTACCCATCGCGGCCTGTCGGGGCCTGCTGTTTTACAGGCCTCATCCTATTGGGACGAAGGGGACCCGATCACAATCAATCTCGATCCAAGTGGCACGCTCTATGCGCAGCTTCGGACGGACAGGCAAAACCAAGGCAAAAAAGATCTGACAACAGTCTTGGGGCAGTATCTGCCAGCGCGCCTGATTGATCATCTGAAATTTGATCTTGGCCTGTCGGGCAACATTGCAGACCAGAGCGATGAGCGTTTGTCGCAGATTGTGACCGCGCTGAGCGCCTGGACTGTCACGCCCGCTGGCTCTGAAGGCTACCGGACTGCGGAGGTGACACTGGGTGGAGTTGATACTGATGCGCTATCATCCAAGACGATGGAGGCAAAATCGGTCCCCGGCCTATTCTTTATCGGCGAATGCGTCGACGTCACCGGATGGCTTGGTGGCTATAACTTCCAATGGGCATGGTCGTCCGGCTGGGCCGCAGGCCAAGCAATCGCTGCAAAGACTACCTAGCGGTCTTCTGCCAGATCACGCACGCAAGCAATAAAGTCCTCGCCGCGCTTCTCAAAGCTATCGTATTGATCAAAAGATGCAGCCGCAGGAGCCAAAAGGACGGTATCACCTTCCTGTGCATCAGCCGCCGCACGGGCCACGGCCCTGTCCATCGTGCCGCAAACTTCAGCATCAATGCCGACAAGTTGGCGGGCGAAATCCTCTGCCTCGCGCCCGATCACATAGGCCTTTGCAACGGATCCCAGATGCGCAAGCACGGCATCCAAGCCACCGTCCTTTTGTAATCCACCACAGATCCAGCGAACCGACTTGAACGCTTGCAATGCTTTTGCAGCGCTATCAACGTTGGTGGCTTTGCTGTCGTTGACAAAAGCCACGCCGTCGCGCTCCGCAATCAGCTGGCTGCGATGAGGCAGACCGCCATAAGATTGCATGGCCGCCTCAATACCGCGTGGTCCTAACCCCAATGACCGACAGGCCGCATAGGCAGCACAAGCATTCTGATGATTATGCGCGCCGGGCAGACCTTTGATCGCGCGTAGGTCGATTGAACCGACTTGCCGTCCCTTGCGGTATTCAGACAAGAACCCCTTACGGGCAAAAACGGTCCACCCGTCACCCGTCAGCTTCTGCCCTGACGAGATGCGAATAATGCGATCATCGCCCTGCCCTTCGCTTAGCTGGTTTGCGAGGTATCGCCCCTCTGCCTCGTCCACACCGATCACCGCCCGATCCGGCCCGCCTTCAGCAAAAAGGCGGCGCTTGGCTGCAAAATAGCCGCCAAACCCGCCATGCCGATCCAGATGGTCAGGGGTGAGGTTGGTCCAGACGGCGACGTCCGGTGTCAGACTGCGGGCCAAATCTGTCTGGTAGGACGACAGCTCTAGCACGATCACTTCACCATCATGCGCTGGCTCAAGATCCAACACGCCCCGCCCGATGTTACCGGCGAGTTGGGATGGGCGGCCATTCTCGACCAGAATATGGTGGATCAAGGCCGAGGTAGTCGACTTACCATTTGATCCCGTCACTGCGATCACGCGCGGGCTGGTGTCAAACGCATCCCAGTCCGATGTCGCAAACGAGCGAAAGAAAAGGCCGATGTCATTGTCCACAGGGACGTCGGCATCCCATGCGGCAGCAATCACCGGATTGGGTTGCGGATAAAGATGCGGGATACCCGGGCTAACGATCAGGGCCGCGACACCTTCAAAAGCATCGGGCTTTGACAGGTCGCGCAGATCAAATCCGGCGTCATGAGCAGCATCGCGGGCGGTCGCGCTATCGTCCCAGACGACTGGAATAGCCCCGCCAGCCCTGAGTGCTGCGGCCGTGGCGCGGCCTGACCGGCCAAGGCCCAGAACCGCCACTTCACGCCCAATATAGCCTTGCACCGGTATCATCGTGAAACCCCTACCGCACTTTCAGCGTTGCAAGCCCGATCATGGCGAGGATCAGCGAAATGATCCAGAACCGGATCACGATCTGCGGCTCGGCCCATCCCTTTTTCTCGTAGTGGTGGTGGATCGGTGCCATCAGGAAGACGCGCTTGCCGGTCCGCTTGAAGTAAAGGACCTGAATGATCACCGACAGGGCTTCGACAACGAACAGGCCGCCGACGATGGCCAAGACGATCTCATGCTTAGTGGCAACGGCAATTGCGCCCAGCGCCCCGCCAAGGGCCAATGATCCGGTATCGCCCATAAAGACAGCCGCCGGTGGAGCGTTGTACCACAAAAAGCCAAGCCCCCCTCCGATCAGACCCATGGTAAAGATCAACAGCTCACCTGTTTGCGGGACATAGTGCACATCAAGATATTGGGTGAAGTCTGTACGCCCCACAGCATAGGCGATCACCCCAAAGGTGCCTGCCGCAATCATTGCAGGCATAATCGCCAACCCATCCAAACCATCCGTCAGGTTCACCGCATTCGCGGCACCGACGATCACGACAATCGCAAAAGGGATGAACAAGATGCCAAGATTGATCAGCACGTCCTTGAAGATCGGCAGTGCAAGCTGATTGGTCAGATCGTCAGGGTGATAGGCAGCGGCCCAAAAACCGGCGATGCCTGCAATCAAAATACCCAGCAGTATTCGTACTTTACCGGACACACCGCCCGTCGATTGCTTGGATACTTTTGCATAGTCATCAGCAAACCCGATCGCTGCGAAGGACAGGGTCACGAAAAGAACCATCCAGACAAACGGGTTGTCCAGTCGCGCCCACAGCAACGTTGAAAACGTCAACGCACCGACGATCAGCAAACCACCCATGGTGGGTGTGCCAGCCTTTGCAAAATGCCCCTCTGGCCCATCGTCACGGATCGGTTGGCCCTTACCCTGTTTGCGACGCAACACATTGATCAACGGCTTACCAAAGATGAACCCGAAAATCAGCGCAGTCATGAACGCGCCACCAGCCCGGAACGTAATATAGCGGAACAGGTTAAAGAAATCGCCGCCGTCCGAAAACGCAGTCAGCCAATAAAGCATGGGTTATCCTTCGTCTTTGTCGGAGCGGCGATGCCCCAGTTTTCGTATGGCGTCAACGACAAGGCTGACTTTTGACCCTTTGGACCCCTTGACCAGCACAACGTCGCCCGCGTCTACCAACCGGTTCGCAATCTGGGTCAACTCTGCCGAAGTCTCGCGCCATTCACCTCGCTGCCCTTCAGGAAGTGCCTCCCACAGGTGTCGCATCAACGGGCCGGCACAATGTATCAGATCCAACCGTTGCAAGTGGGCGTTTTCAGCCATCTGTGCATGCATCTTGGCCTCTTGGGGTCCGAGCTCCAGCATATCCCCCAAAATTGCAATACGTCGCCCTTTCACCGTGCGGCCAACATTGTCGGCAGGCGTGGATGACGCCAGCACCTCAAGCGAGGCGGCAAGCGAGGTTGGATTTGCGTTGAAAGCATCGTCCAGCAATTCAAGGCTTTCGCCGTCCTTGGCCATGTCGATGTCGATGATCTCGCGTGTGCCACGTCCGGCGGGAGGAACCCAGCCTGCGATGTCCAAAGAGGCCGCGACCGGATCAGCGCCCAATGCCTCGGCCACAGCCAAGACCCCAACAGCATTGATCGCAAAGTGCCGCCCCGGGACTGACAATTTGAACAGATAGTCATTCGACCCATGTCGGGCTGTGATCACTGTCACATCGCCTTTGATCTGCACATCCTGCACGGCCCAATCCCGACCATTCTCGCCAAACATGACCTTTGTCGCACCCAACCTGTCGGCATGATCTTGCAGGATTTGCGTTGTATCGACATCGCCATTCAGGACGGCAACGCCGCTTGGTTCCAGTCCATCCATGATACAGGCCTTTTCAACCGCAATACCCGACAGATCATCGAATGAGGCCAAATGCGCCGCCGCTATCGTCGTGACCATCGCCACATGCGGGCGGGCCATCCGCGACAAAGGTGTGATCTCACCGGGGTTACTCATCCCGATCTCGATCACGGCATAGTCGGCGTCAGCAGGCATCCGTGCCAAAGTCAGCGGCACGCCCCAATGGTTGTTGTAGGACGCTTCAGCGGCATGACACTTACCCTGCCGGTCCAGCACGGTGCGCAGCATCTCCTTGGTTGACGTCTTGCCGACCGAGCCTGTGATCGCGGCGACCTTTGCAGAGGTGCGGGCACGCGCGGCACGACCCAAAGCTTCTAGCCCCTCAAGCACATCGGCCACGATCAACAGGGGTGCGTCATGCGCCACCCCATCGGGGCGATGCGAGACGAGGGCCGCAGCGGCCCCCTTCTGCAAGGCCTGCGCGACAAAATCATGTCCGTCGCGGACATCTTGAAGCGCCACAAACAGATCACCCGGCTGCAAGGTGCGCGTGTCAATTGATACGCCTGTCGCCTCCCAAGCGCGCGTAACTTGGCCGCCGGTGGCGCTGGCTGCGTCGGATGATGTCCAAAGCACTGTCATATCCGCCCCTCCAGCGCGGCGACCGCCACGCTTGCCTGCTCAACATCATCAAATGGAAGAACAGTATCGCCAACGGTCTGGCCTGTTTCATGGCCTTTGCCCGCAATCAGCAAAGCATCGCCAGCACCCAACATATCAACACCACGCAGGATTGCCTCTGCCCTGTCGCCGATCTCAAAGAGTGCCGCAATATCCGCGTCCTCTCGCGCGCCATCCATGACAGCGGTTCGAATAAGTGCGGGGTCTTCTGAACGCGGGTTGTCATCGGTGACGATCACAATGTCAGCGTTGCGCGCTGCCGCTTTGCCCATCAAAGGGCGCTTGGACATATCACGATCTCCGCCCGCGCCGACGATCACAATGATACGGCCCAGCACATGCGGACGCATCGCTTTCAGCGCTGTTTCGACAGCATCAGGCGTGTGGGCATAGTCGACAAAAACCGCCGCACCATTTTCGCGCGTCGCAGCCAATTCCATCCGGCCCCGCACTGTCTTGAGATGGGGCAGAGCCTCAAAAACCTGATCCGGCTCTGCGCCAGCAGCGATCACCAAGCCCGCGGCTAGCAAGACATTTTCGGCCTGAAATCCACCAATCAGGTTCAAACGCACCTGTTGTGCACTGCCTTGCCAAGAAAACAGAAGGTCCTGACCGGTGCCATCAAAACGCTGGCCCGTCAGCTGCAAGCGTGCATCCGCATGACGACCGACGCCCAAGACTTCCTGCCCGCGATCGGTGCAAATCTGCGCGACATCCAACCCTTTGGGATCATCAAGGTTCACGACGGCCACGCCATCCTCGGACAGGACGCGACGGAACAACCCCATCTTGGCGTCAAAATAGGCTTCAAAGGTTTTGTGATAATCCAGATGATCTTGGCTAAAATTCGAAAACCCAGCCGCAGCAAGCAGCACGCCGTCAAGACGACGCTGGTCCAACCCGTGCGAAGAGGCTTCCATCGCGACATGGCTCACACCTTGTCTTGCGGCCTCTGCCATAACCCGATGCAAGGTGATGGGTTCAGGAGTGGTATGAGCCAGCGGATGGGTCCAGGCGCCCTCGACCCCGGTTGTGCCAAGGTTCACGCCTGCAATCCCCATCAATTCCCAGATCTGGCGGCAGAAATTCGAAACGGACGTCTTGCCGTTTGTGCCGGTAACAGCCACGACCGTCTGCGGGTGCGGGCCGAACCAGATTGATGCAGTCTGTGCAAGGGTCTGGCGCGGATCTTGCGCGACGATCAGAGCAACATCGCTCTCGGCCAGTTCATTTTCAGCAATTGCCGCACCTTCGGCGTCTGTCAGGATTGCGGCAGCCTTCATGCGCAAAGCGTATTGAATGAACTCACCACCATGAACACGTGCACCGGGCAGCGCTGCAAACAAGAACCCCGGCGCGACATCGCGGCTGTCTACGGCCAGCCCGGTGATCTGCGCCTCACGCCCTGCCTGTGCCCGTAGCCCAAGTTCCGCCAGTGACTTCATGTCCCGCCCCATATTAGTTTGAGGTGAGAGTTACACCGACCGGTTGAGGCCTGTCCACCTGTGGTCGAAGCCCAAGCAGCGGTGCTACGCGGCGGATCATCTCGGCGGCCACAGGAACCGCGGTCCAGCCTGCGGTGCGCCGTGGCTCGACACCTGAATTCTCGGACGGCTCATCCAAAGTGACAATCAGAATATACTTTGGATCGTTGGCCGGAAAGACGGAAGCAAAAGTCGAAATCACCTTGTCATCATAGTAGCCACCACCTGCGGCACGCGGTTTGTCAGCCGTCCCCGTTTTGCCGCCAACCTCGTAGCCCTGCACTTCGCCAAAGGATGCCGTGCCACGGGTCACGACAGCGCGCAGCATCTCGCGCGACCTTGCACTTACAGCCTCGCTCACGATCCGGGGACCGGTCTGCACGTCCTCTTGACGCAAAAGCGTCGGTGTCACCTGCGTTCCACCGTTCAAGAGCGATGCATAGCCCGCGGCCAGGTGCAAAGGAGATGAGGAAAGCCCATGCCCGTATGAAATCGTCATTGTCGATATCTCGGACCAGTTGCGCGGCAATAGTGGTCGGCCGGTTGGCGCTTCGACCATTTCAACTTGCGTCGGCTCAAGAAAGCCAAGATTGCGCAAGAATTCCTGCTGCCGTTCTGCGCCGATCTGGATCGCAATGCGCGCTGTCCCGATATTGGACGATTCCACAATGACATCGGTTGTGCTGAGTTCTGGACCGTAGTCCTTGAAATCGCGAATACGAAACCGCCCCCAAGACATCGGCCCTTGAGTGTCAATCATGGTGTTGGGGTTCACCAGACCCAACTCCATCGCTTGTGCGACGGTGAATATCTTGAACACCGACCCCAGTTCATAAACACCCTGCACGGCCCTATTGAACAGTGGGCTGTCAGACTGGTCACCCGTTGTCAGGACTGCAGGCCGGTTATTGGGATCGAAATCGGGAAGTGACGCCATCGCAATCACCTCGCCCGTGTGGATATCCATGAGGACCGAAGAGGCACCTTTGGCGTTCATGATCGTCATGCCACCCGAAAGGACCTGCTCGGTGACGGCTTGCACGGTCAAGTCCAGCGACAACTCAAGAGGCGCGCCTTCATAGGCGGGATCGCGCAAGAAACTGTCAAAGTGGCGCTCAACGCCCGCAACACCGATGACTTCAGCAGAGGCGACACCCTCACGCCCGTAGCTGGCCCCGCCAAGGATATGGGCAGCAATCGGACCGTTCGGATACAGACGCATCTCGCGGGGACCAAAAAGCAGGCCGGGCGAACCGATGTCATGAACGGCCTGCATCTGTTCTGGGCTGATCTGGCGACGAATCCACAAGAAACGGCGGTCACCTGTAAAATCCTTCAGCAGTTCATCAGCATCGAGTTCGGGAAAAATCTCTGCCAACTCAGTTGCCGCGCGGACCGGATCAATCATGTCGCGTGGATGCGCATAAAGCGAATGTGTTTGCAGATTGGTCGCAAGAATACGGCCGTTTCTGTCCACGATATCAGCACGTTGACCGATGATAGGATTGCCGGCGACAGCGGCCCGTGGTTCCTCTGGAACGGATGAGGCAAGGGCCCCCATGCGCAAACCGATCACCCCAAAGGCCACAAAAAATGCCAGCCCAAGCACCAGCAAACGCCCTTCGGCACGCTGGCGCTGTTTATCGGCCATCTCAGCGTGACGGCGGGCCTTGTTTTCCGCCTCGATCATTGCGGGGTCTTCACCCTTCGCACGGGCCTGCAAAACGGTTGCCAAAGGACGCAAGGGGGTGCGGATCATGATCCACCCTCCGTGATGTCAGCTTGGTCAGAGGACAGCTCAATCGGGTTCGTGATGGGCAGTAACGGGGGTTCTGGATAGCTGATCTGGTCTACACGCCCAAAGGCGTCAGGCATCAACGGCAAGAGCCCCAGACGCTCAAAATTCAGATCCGCCAGATCTGCCAACCGATCAGGCCGGTTCAGATAGGCCCATTCCGCATCCAGAATGTTCAACCGCTCATGTGCGGCGCCAATCTCGCGGTGCAACGCGCGAACTTCGGCAATTGCCGCCTGGGTCTTGTAGTTTTCCTGATAAGCCCAGAACGCCAACCCCATAACCGCAAGAGCAGTCAAAACAAAGAATAGACCACGCATTACCGGCCTCCCCTCTTTTGCTTTTTCATCGGCATACCCAGCTCTGCGGGATCAATGGGGGCAGCGGGGGCCTCCGTTCGGTAGGCCACACGCAGTTTGGCTGACCGCGAGCGTGGGTTCTCGGCCAGTTCCTGTTCGTCGGGGCCAATCGCTTTGCGTTTTTCGACGCGCCATGCAGGCGTGACTTGCTGGGTTTCCGGCGCATAGCGGTTTGCGTTGGCCGTGTTGCCGGAGCGGGCCTGCAAGAACCGTTTGACCATACGATCTTCAACCGAATGGAACGTCACGACAGCCAATTGACCGCCGGGTTTTAATGCGCGCTCGGCAGCCATAAGCCCTTCGGCCAGTTCGCCGTATTCATTGTTCACAGCAATCCGGAGGGCCTGAAAGGTGCGGGTAGCCGGGTGAGACTGGTTTGGTTTGGCGCGCGGTAAACAACCCTCGACAATCTTTGCCAGCTGGCCTGTCGTGGTCACAGGGCGCGCGGCAACAATGGCCTTGGCGATCCGGCGCGAAGCGCGCTCTTCACCATAAAGATAGATGATGTCCGCAATTTCGCCCTCATCAGCATCGTTGCAAATATCCGCAGCGGAGCGACCCTCCTGAGACATACGCATATCCAATGGCCCATCGCGCATGAACGAGAACCCACGCTCTGCCAGATCAAGCTGCATCGAACTCACCCCGAGGTCGAGCACAACGCCATCAAGGTCAGATGCATATTCATCCAGTTTGGAAAACACACCCTGCACAAGTTCGATCCTGTCGCCATAAGACGGCACCCAATGCGACGCCATCTCGAAAGCGAGCGGGTCACGGTCAACCCCAATCACCCTATCCGCACCAGCCTCAAGCAGGGCGCGCGTGTAGCCGCCGTTCCCAAAGGTGCCGTCAAGCCATACCCCAGAAACAGGCGAGACCGCTGCAACGAGCGGCCTGATCAGAACAGGGATATGAGGGGCTTCGTCTGCGGCAGCTGACATCATCACCCTCACGTTTCCAGCAAGCTTAAGGGATCAAAGTCATCAGGCTGTTCTGCCAACCAATCCGCCATGGACTGGCCCACCGTGGCCTCGTAGGTCTCGGCCTTCCAGATCTCGAAATGGTCACCAACGCCACTAAAATAGAGCTCACCATCGGTCAGGCCCAGCTTCTGGCGCTGCCGGATTGGCATCACGGTGCGCCCATCCTTATCGACTTCAAGCTTGATTGATTGACCCAAGATAAGCCTCGAAAGATGCTTCTTGCCCTTGTCGCCTTTGGGCATCGCGTTGATCTGCGCTGCAATTTCCGCAAAGCCGTCAATAGTGTAGACGTGCAGCGTCTCTTTCAGATGCTCACCATAAAGCATGTAAAGACGTGGGTTCAGACCGGTGGTCCATTCAGGGTCGCCGGCCTCGAGCACACGACGAAAATCAGCCGGGATCGACATGCGTCCCTTGCTGTCCACCTTTTGGGTGTGTTCGCCTGTAAAGCTCAGAACCACTGTCCCTCGGCCCTCGTTTCTGCCCCGCCCCCAAAATTCCTTTAGATGTGAAAACGGCGGATTGCGCTGCTGCCACTGCACAATCCGCCGCCTTCGTCCCTTTGCGGGAAGTCCGACTGCGCGTGCCACCTGGGGGGATGTCTGCTCGCTCACGCGCCGGATCTTTTGGGTAATGGCGAAGCCTGTATGAAACCTGCTACTTTCGCCGGTTGGGGTTCTTATTATGCCCCTTTGAAAATCAAATTCGTCATTACCGTGACACTGTTGTGCCACTGCTTTCCAAATCAGGCAACAGTTTTTTGGGAATTTATGGAACCTTTTGGGATTAACTGGTCATGTGCCACGCAAACCAACTCGACAATGCGCCCAGCGAAGCACAACGTGTCGGCCATGAAGGTCATTTTGTCACTACATGTGGTATTTGGGGTCAAAACATCTGCACACCCATGAACTCCCGCAGCATCGTGAGAAATTCGACCCATAAACCCGAGCTTCGGTCAATTTCACAAGTTTTGTCGCGATTTCCTCAGAAACTTCATCAGAATCAAAAGCGATTCCAGATAATCCCAGACGCCGCCCTAGAGGGCCTGATACATGACATATGCATCAACAAACCCCAGCTTCGGGTGCCGGAAGGCCTGCGGGATTGTTCCCACTTTGGCAAAGCCCAGTTTTTCCCATAGTCGGACGGCGCCTGTGTTGCTGGTAAGCACAAGGTTGTATTGCATTGCCCGATACCCCAACGCACGGGCCTGATCCATGGAATGGAGGCACATCTGCCCCGCAATCCCCTGCCCGCGGGCGATGTCAGACACGACGTATCCACAGTTGCAGATATGCGCTCCGCCGCCCGGGTGATTGGTTTTGATATAATATGTGCCGACGATCTGGCTGTCCAAAAGCGCAACATAGGTCCGTGCTGGGGCGTCAAGCCAGAACGCACAGGCATCTTCTTTTGAAATATCGGCAGGCACTGCATAGGTTTCGCCAGCGCGAAAGACGGGTTGCAACAGGCTCCAGACCGCATCGGTATCCGACGGTTCGGCCTGCCGGATCGTAATCACGCCATACCGCCATCAATCAGGCGCTGCGCCAAAGCGCCGTAGGCCTCGGCCATCGGTCCATCACCCGCAGCAATCGGTGTGCCCGCATCGCCAGCGAGCCGCGTCTCCAAATCAATCGGGAGCGCTCCCAAAAGTGGAACCCCCATCTTGTCAGCTTCGGCTGCGACACCGCCATGACCAAAAATATGATGCTCTGACCCACACGTCGGGCAATGGAAGCTCGACATATTTTCGATCATGCCAAGGATCGGGGTGCGCACCGAGTTGAACATATCAATGGCCTTGCGGGCATCGAGCAAGGCAACGTCCTGCGGCGTGCTGACAACGATTGCGCCGGTCAACTCTGCTTTTTGGCAAAGGGTCAGCTGAACGTCACCGGTGCCGGGCGGCAGATCAACGATCAAGACATCAAGTTTACCCCATTGCACCTGCCCAAGCATCTGCTGCAAAGCGCCCATCAGCATCGGCCCGCGCCAGACAACGGCCTTGCCCTCTTCCATCATCAAGCCAAGGGACATCATGGTCACCCCATGGGCGTGCAATGGAATGATTGTCTTGCCGTCTGGCGAGCCCGGGCGCTTGTTGACCCCCATCATGCGGGGCTGTGACGGCCCATAGATATCTGCATCCAATAGACCGACCTTGCGCCCTGCCTTGGCCAAAGCGACGGCCAGATTGGACGACACGGTCGATTTACCGACGCCGCCTTTGCCCGAACCAATCGCAAGAATACGATCCACGCCAGAAACCTTCGCAGGGCCGGCCTGCGGCGTTGGGTGCCGCCCCACCTTTAATGACGGTGGATCTTTCGGTTTGGCCGCAGGCCCATGGGCCGTAAGAATGACCGAGGCGCTTTGCACACCGGGCAGGCGTCGCACGATGTCTTCGGCGGCGCGGCGGACCGCATCCATGCGAGACGCCTCTTCAGGATCGGCGGCTTCGATCACGAATTTGACGTCACCTCCGTCAATTGTGAGGGCACGAATCATATCTTTTGAGACCAGATCGGTCCCACCCGGGAGGGTCAGTTTGGACAAGGCTTGCAGAATATCATCGCGCGTCACGTTCATGTCAGACCCCTTTGGTCAATCATTATCTTTGTGTTTGATCACATCTGGCATGACAGGCGCAAATCGCAAGGGTCAACAAGGCAGGTTGCACAAATAAGCAGCAGAACCATGACGTTAGGTCAGTCTCGCTTATGCATTTTCTGCATAGCAGCATTGCCGAGGTGGCCATTGTGCAAGTGCAGCATTCACCTACATACTGGTCACAACAGCGGCAATGACCGCACGAGAACATTGAAGTGAAGATAAAATGACGATCCTGACTGACACATTCGCAAATGCACCAGCGCTGACCACGCGCTTTGCAAACCTGCGTGAGCGTCTGGCCGAAAGCGCTGCCAAGCGCAAAGTCTACCGCACCACGCTGCGCGAACTGCAAAACCTGACACCCCGCGAACTCAACGATCTGGGCATTGCGCCAACCATGATCACAAAGATCGCCCACGAAGCCGCCTACGGCGCCTAACATACCGGTTTCAAAGCTACCGCCTCCTCCCTTTAGGTAGCTTTGAGAATGATCCGCTGACGCTCCTCCTCCCTGTTGTCGCGGATCTCACCAAACGGTGGCGACATCCACTCCTCCCTGAGGATGTCGCCACCGCAAAGAATTCGGGACCACCCACCTCCTCCCGGGTGGAACCGAGAAATACCACGGGTGACGCGCACCTCCTCCCGCGCTGAACCGGTGAAGAAACGCTCCACCGCCTCCTCCCTTTAGGTGGCGCGTTTGTAAATAAAGACGGTCATGTCCACCTCCTCCCGGGCATGGCCGTTTTTTTTATGCTCGGGTATCTTTGGGGGTGCCCATGACCATGTAGCTAGTGATCGAACGGACATGCGGGACCGTGCCAAGCGTATCGGTATGGAAAGCTTTGTAGGCAGGCAAATCAGCCACCTCGACGCGCAACATGTATTCAAACGCCCCCGCAACGTTATGGCATTCTGTGACCTCTTCGGCGCGCTGCATCGCGTGTTCAAAGCCCGTTTGGGCGGCTTTTGTATGCTCGGCCAAACCCACAGCCACATAGACCACATAGGCGCGCCCGGTCCGGGCCGGATCAAGCCGCGCGCGATACCCTTTGATCGTCCCGTTGCGTTCGAGTTCCTGCACACGGCGCAGACAGGCAGAGGGCGAAAGCCCCACCGCCTCTGCCAACTGCAGATTGGTCATACGGCCATCGCGGGATAGCTCGCGCAATATATTTTCGTTTATCTGATCAATATCCGTCATAAATTGATCAAATAAGGCATCTCTATACAACTTGGCAATTTCATTGCGCGCATTGCCGACTAATGTTGCGCAATGACCTACGAAATCCTTATCGCACTCATCGGCTTTGCTTTCGCAAGCTCCATCACACCCGGCCCCAACAACCTGATGCTGATGGCTTCCGGGGCGAACTACGGGTTGCGCCGGACTTTGCCGCATATGTTCGGCATCTCGCTGGGGCACGCATTTATGGTGGCGATGGTGGGGATCGTGCTGTTGCAGGTATTTGAAACCTATCCGGTCTTAAACATCGTATTGAAGGTGTTGAGCGCAACTTACATGCTTTGGCTGGCATGGAAAATCGCCAATGCGGTTCCACCGCAAGCAAAAGAAGTCACAGGCAAACCATTCACATTCCTACAAGCCGCGGCATTTCAATGGGTGAACCCAAAGGCATGGTTCATGGCGATCACGGCCATCAGCGCCTATGCGCCGCAAGACAGGGGGATCATTGTCGGGTCCGTCTTTGTGGCAGTGGTTTTTGCCGCCGTGAATTTGCCATCCGTCAGTGTCTGGGCGTGGATCGGTGTACAACTGCGGCGATGGCTGGGCACGGCGCGGCGGTTGCGGGTGTTCAACGTGTCGATGGCGGTCTTGCTGATCGTATCGCTCTACCCGATGGTGGTCACCTAAAAAGGGACATCATTGGCCTGATCAGCACTGACGACGAACTTGGCAACAACATGTTTTGAACCAGCTTTGTCAAATTCGATCACCAGCTTGTCGCCCTCGATCCCCATAATCTCACCATAGCCGAACTTCTGATGAAAGACGCGCTCGCCTTCGGTGAAGGCGCTCACGGCGTCGAGATCGATGGTCATATTGCGTGCCTCGGCGGGGGCAGCAACACCGCGCTGCTGGCTGCGGGCCTGCAAACGGCGCCAGCCGGGCGAGTTATAGACGTCGGCCTTATGCGCCTCTTCATGCAAGGTTGATCCGACCATGCCCGACATCGCAGGCGAAGCACTAGCCGACATGCCCGCAGCACCGTAGCCGCCACCATAAAGACCCGGCGGTGTCAGCACCTCGACATGATCCTCGGGCAACTCATCGATAAACCGGGAAGGCATCTGGGAAGTCCAACCACGGTTGTCTTTGGAGAAAATCAACCGGTTACTGGCGAAAGAGATGATACAGCACTTGGCAGCCCTTGTAAGTCCAACGTAGGCTAGCCTACGTTCTTCCTCTAGCCCCTTTAGTCCGGTCTCATCCATTGAGCGTTGCGAAGGAAACAAACCGTCTTCCCACCCCGGCAACAAAACTGCATCAAACTCCAATCCCTTTGCAGCATGGAGTGTCATTATACTAACCTTTTGAACGTCGTCACTTTCGAAGCCATCCACGCTAAGACTTACGTGCTCAAGAAATCCCGCCAAATTGTCAAATCTATCTAGTTGGACAATTAATTCCTTCAGGTTCTCAAGTCTGCCCTCTGCATCAACATCTTTTAGAATTGGCCGTGCTCCTGAAGCAATCTCCGCGTCCGACTGAGGTAGAAAGAACGAGCCAGTATATCCACTTTCATCGAGGACTATCTCGGCCAATTCAACGTGGGTGTCAGGCTCCGCCATTGCCTGCGCATGCCAACGATCAATCGATGCGACCAGTGTCTTTAGTTCTTTGAGCCCTTTGCCGCTGAGCAATCGTCCTTGGCACACCAAACGCGCACCTTCGACCAAAGAAACACCGTTTGAACGGGCGGTTGCTTGGATAGTCTGGTACGCCTTGTCACCCAATCCACGTTTAGGCGTGTTGAATATCCGATCAAACGCAAGGTCTTGTTCAGGGGAAAGCGCAAGTCGCAGGTAGGCGATGGCATCCCTGATCTCTTTACGCTCATAAAAGCGAGGGCCTCCGACGACTCGATACGGCAAACCAATCGCCATGAAGCGATCCTCAAAAGATCGCATCTGTTGAGTGGACCGGACCATGATTGCCATCTGATCAAGCCCAATCGGCTCCATCCCACGCGTGCCGTGTTGCATGGCCTCAATCTCTTCCCCGATCCAGCGGGCCTCTTCTTCGCCGTCCCAGTGGCCGATGAGGCGGACCTTTTCGCCGTCCTCTCCACTGGTGAAGAGCGTCTTGCCCAGCCGCCCTTTGTTGGCGGAAATCACACCGGATGCTGCCGCCAGAATATGTCCGGTCGATCGATAGTTCTCTTCCAACCGCACCACATGCGCGCCCGGAAAATCCTTTTCGAATCGTAGGATATTGCCCACCTCGGCCCCGCGCCAACCGTAGATCGATTGGTCGTCGTCACCGACACAGCAGATGTTTTTATGCGCAGAGGCAAGCAAACGCAGCCACATGTATTGGGCAACGTTTGTATCCTGATACTCGTCTACAAGGATATAGCGGAACCAGCGCTGGTATTGGTCCAGCACATCGGGGTGCTTTTGGAAAATCGTGACCATGTGGAGCAGGATGTCGCCAAAATCGACGGCATTCAGCTCCAGCAGGCGACGCTGGTAGGCGGCGTAAAGATCAACGCCCTTGTGGTCGAATGCGCCACTTTCGGAGACAGGCACATTTTCGGGCGTCCAGGCCTTGTTTTTCCAGCCGTCGATAATCCCCGACAGCATGCGGGCGGGCCAGCGTTTGTGATCAATCCCGGCGGCTTCGATCAGCTGCTTCATCAGGCGGATCTGATCATCAGTATCAAGAATGGTGAAATTGGACTTCAAGCCCACCAACTCCGCATGGCGGCGCAACTGCTTCACACACACCGCATGAAAGGTGCCGAGCCATGGCATCCCCTCAACGGCTTCACCCAACATGCCGCCGATGCGCGATTTCATCTCGCGGGCGGCCTTGTTGGTAAAGGTCACCGCCAAAATCTCATGCGGACGGGCGGTGCCTGTGATCAACAAATGCGCGATCCGGGTGGTCAGCGCTTTTGTCTTGCCCGTGCCCGCGCCCGCCAGCATCAAAACAGGGCCGTCCAGCTTTTCGACTGCTTCGCGCTGCGCAGGGTTGAGCCCATCCAGATAGGGGGCAGCGGGCCGCATCATGGCCCTTTGGCTTAATGGCACGGCTGCGGCTTCAAACGCATCGTCTTCAGAAAAACTGCTCATTTTCCTGACATAGCCCCATTCGGCGCACGTGAAAAGGCTTGTTCTCCTTACGTTCCAGTCATTATTGGCCCATAAATATCCCCGCCGGAGGCATCCAGACGATTGCAAATCATGCCACATTCGCAATAGCGTGCCAAACATGAGCCTTCACACCCGCTATCCCGCGATCTCTGACCTCAAATCCCGTGCCCGCCGCCGCATTCCGCATTTCGTGTGGGAGTATCTGGACAGTGCCACAGGGGTCGAGGCCACGAAAGCACGCAACCGGCGAAAGCTCGACGAGGTCCTTTTGAGCCCCTCAATCCTGCATGGGGAATTTGATCCGGATCTGAGCACAACGCTTTTGGGACATAAGCATCCGCTCCCCATCGGGATCGCCCCGGTCGGCATGTCGGGCCTCATCTGGCCGGGGGCAGAACAGATGTTGGCCCGGACGGCAGCAAAAGAGGGCATCCCCTACACGCTTTCCACTGTCGCAAGCCAGTTGCCCGAAGATGTCGGACCTCATGCGGGCGAACACGCGTGGTTCCAGCTTTATCCGCCGCGCGATCCGGCTATTCGTGATGATATTCTGGGACGGGCCAAAGGTGCGGGCTTTACCACGTTGGTGCTGACCGTCGACGTGCCGGTGGCATCCCGACGCGAACGCCAGACCCGCGGCGGTCTGACCCAGCCCCCAAAACTGACGCCGCGCCTGGCGATCCAGGCAGCCCAATGTCCTGCCTGGCTGAACGGGATCCGCAAAACCGGCATGCCCCGCCTGCGCCTGATGGAAAGCTATTCAGAGGTGAAAACCACCCTGCCCTCGAACCAGCATGTCGGGTATCTGCTGCGCACATCGCCTGATTGGGATTACTTCAAATCCCTGCGCGAGGCTTGGGACGGGCCGCTGGTTGTCAAAGGCGTCAGCAACGCCGCCGACGCCACACGGCTGCAAACCGAAGGCGCAGATGCCATCTGGGTCAGCAACCATGCCGGACGCCAGTTCGACGGTGGGCCCGCAAGTATTGAAACCCTGCCTTTGATCAGGGCAGCCACCTCTTTGCCGGTGATCTTTGACAGTGGCATCGCAGGTGGTCTGGACATCTTGCGCGCCATCGCACTGGGGGCCGATTTTGTGATGTTGGGCCGCGCGTTCCACTATGGCCTTGGCGCTTTGGGGGAACCTGGGGCGGCCCATGCCGTGGACATTTTGCGACAGGATATGATCAGCAATATGGGTCAATTGGGCACAAAAACGCTCAAAGATGTGCCAAAACGCCTGCGAACTACCCAGAAAACGTTATAGACGGATCGGGAATTGACCCTTACGAGTGCTGCAACTGCGAAGGGACTACCGATGAACGACTTCAAAAAAATCCTCATTGCCAACCGTGGCGAGATTGCCATCCGGATCATGCGCGCCGCCAATGAGATGGGCAAAAAGACTGTTGCTGTCTTTGCAGAGGAAGACAAACTGGGTTTACACCGTTTCAAAGCGGATGAGGCCTACCGGATCGGCGAAGGCATGGGCCCAGTGGCCGCCTACCTTTCCATTGATGAGATTATCCGCGTAGCCAAGATGTCGGGTGCTGATGCCATTCACCCCGGTTATGGCCTTTTGTCCGAGAACCCAGACTTCGTCGATGCCTGTGCGGCCAACGGGATCACCTTTATCGGCCCCAAGTCTGAGACCATGCGCGCGCTAGGCGACAAAGCCAGTGCCCGCCAAGTTGCGATCGAAGCAGGCGTTCCTGTCATCCCCGCCACAGAGGTGCTTGGCGATGACATGGCCGCCATCAAGAAAGAAGCCGCCGAGGTGGGCTATCCGCTGATGCTCAAAGCCTCTTGGGGTGGCGGCGGCCGTGGCATGCGCCCGATCATGTCCGAGGATGAGCTTGAGGAGAAAGTCCTTGAGGGTCGTCGTGAAGCAGAGGCCGCATTCGGCAATGGCGAAGGTTATCTGGAAAAGATGATCATGCGCGCCCGCCATGTCGAGGTGCAGATCCTTGGGGATACACATGGCCAGATCTATCACCTGTGGGAGCGTGATTGCTCGGTGCAGCGCCGCAACCAGAAGGTCGTCGAACGCGCCCCTGCCCCGTACCTGAGCGGCACCCAGCGCGAGCAGTTGTGTAATCTGGGCAAAAAAATCTGCCAGCACGTAAACTACGAATGTGCTGGCACCGTCGAATTCCTGATGGATATGGACAGTGGCGAGTTCTACTTCATCGAAGTAAACCCGCGCGTGCAGGTCGAGCATACTGTCACCGAAGAAGTCACAGGCATCGACATCGTCCGCGCCCAGATCCTGATCGCCGAAGGCAAATCATTGGTCGAGGCCACAGGCTGCGCCAGCCAATATGACGTCAAGCTGGATGGTCATGCGTTGCAATGTCGTGTCACGACCGAGGACCCACAGAACAACTTCATCCCCGACTACGGCCGTATCCAGATGTATCGTTCGGCTACTGGCCCGGGCATTCGTCTGGACGGTGGCACCGCCTATTCGGGTGCAGTGATCACACGCTACTACGACTCGCTCTTGACCAAAGTGACCGCCCGCGCGCCCACCCCAGAAATGGCAATCGCCCGCATGGACCGCGCCTTGCGCGAATTCCGTATTCGCGGTGTCTCGACCAACATCGCTTTTGTGGAAAACCTGCTTAAGCATCCGATCTTCTTGAACAATGAATACCACACGAAGTTCATTGATGAGACGCCGGACCTTTTCAAGTTCTCCAAGCGCCGCGACCGCGCGACGAAAATCCTGACCTATATCGCGGATATCACGGTCAACGGGCATCCGGAAACCGCGGGCCGGCCGCGCCCTGCCGCAGATGTCAAACCGCCAAAACCACCGGTCAAGCCAACGACAGATGTCACACCCGGCACCCGCAATATCCTTGATGACTTCGGGCCAGAGGCTGTGGCCGACTGGATGCGTGATCAGAAGCAACTGCTGATCACGGACACCACGATGCGCGACGGGCACCAGTCTCTGCTCGCGACACGGATGCGGTCCATCGATATGATCGGTGCGGCGCCAGCCTATGCGACCAAGATGCATGGGCTGTTCAGTGTCGAATGCTGGGGTGGCGCGACATTTGATGTGGCCTACCGCTTCTTGCAGGAATGCCCTTGGCAGCGCCTGCGGGACATCCGCGCGGTCATGCCGAATATCATGACGCAGATGCTGCTGCGCGCCTCGAATGGCGTGGGCTATACCAACTACCCTGACAATGTGGTGCAGAGCTTTGTTGCCCAAGCCGCCAAATCTGGCGTCGATGTATTCCGTGTCTTCGACAGCCTGAATTGGGTTGAGAATATGCGCGTAGCGATGGATGCCGTGATCAAGGCCAACAAGGTTTGTGAGGGCACGATCTGCTACACCGGCGATCTGATGGACCCGGCCCGGTCCAAGTATGATCTGAAATACTACGTCGGCATGGCAAAAGAGCTTGAGGCGGCAGGTGCGCATGTCCTGGGCCTGAAAGACATGGCGGGCCTCTTGAAACCGGCCTCGGCCACGGCACTTGTCACAGCCCTGAAAGAAGAGGTCGGCATTCCGATCCACTTCCACACGCATGATACATCAGGTGCGGCCATCGCGACGGTGCTCGCAGCCTCCGCTGCTGGCGTGGACTGTGTGGACGGCGCGATGGACGCGCTCTCTGGCAACACGTCTCAGCCAACGCTGGGTTCGATTGTCGAGGCATTGCGCGGGACCGAGCGCGACACGGGGCTTGATGTGGCCGCGATCCGCGAGATCAGCAACTACTTCGAACAGGTCCGCGCGCATTACGCTGCCTTTGAAAGCGGGCTGCAGGCCCCTGCATCCGAGGTTTATCTGCATGAAATGCCAGGCGGGCAGTTCACAAACCTCAAGGCGCAGGCGCGTTCCCTCGGACTGGAAGAGCGCTGGCATGAGGTCGCGCAGACCTATGCAGATGTGAACCAGATGTTTGGAGATATCGTAAAGGTCACGCCATCTTCCAAGGTCGTGGGCGATATGGCGCTGATGATGGTCTCTCAAGGTCTGACCCGCGCGCAGGTTGAGGACCCCGCCGTTGATGTGGTCTTTCCCGACAGTGTGGTTGAGATGATGCACGGCGATCTTGGCCAACCACCCGGTGGCTGGCCAAAGGCGATCCAGAAGAAAGTCCTGAAAGGCGACAAGCCGATCACCGACCGTCCGGGCAAACACCTCAAGCCAGTTGATCTGGAAAACGTGCGTGCCGATCTGTCGAGCCAGTTGGAAGGCAAGGCCGTCGATGATGAAGACCTGAATGGCTACCTGATGTATCCCAAGGTCTTTCTTGATTACATGGGCCGCCACCGGACCTACGGGCCAGTGCGGACTTTGCCGACACGCACGTTCTTTTACGGGATGGAACCGGGTGAAGAGATCGTGGCCGAGATTGATCCGGGAAAAACGCTGGAAATCCGCCTACAAGCCGTGGCCGACATGAACGAAGATGGCGAGGTCAAAGTCTTCTTTGAACTCAACGGGCAACCGCGCACGATCCGCGTGATGAACCGCCTTGCTGCTGCCGAAAAGGTCAGCCGCCCCAAGGCCGAAGCAGGCAATACCAACCATATCGGCGCCCCGATGCCCGGTGTTGTGGCAACGGTCGCGGCACAAGTCGGCAAAGAGGTCAAAGAAGGGGATCTGTTACTGACCATCGAAGCGATGAAGATGGAAACCGGCATCCACGCAGAGCGCGATGCGGTCATCAAGGCCGTGCATGTTCAGGCAGGCGGTCAGATTGACGCCAAGGATCTGTTGGTCGAGCTGGAATAAGCCGCGAAGCACACGAAATTGGGGGCGCGCGATGATGAGCGCGCGCCTTTTTTGTTGTCATGGTATCGCATGTCGCGTCAGGTGGGGGCAGACCAACATTGCCGCGGCGTGTCTCATGCAAAAAATTCTCTTTATCAGCGATCCACATATCACCACAGAAGGTGATCTGATTATCGGTCTTGATCCCGCAGAATGCCTGCGTGGTGTTCTGGAGGCCGCGTTGGCCGCACATGGCGATGCGCAAGCCATCGTCATCTTGGGGGATCTAACTCACCATGGCTGGGCCTCAGAATATCAAAGGCTGCGCGGTGTTCTGGCGGACGTGCCGATCCCGGTGCTTCCTATGATGGGAAATCATGATCGGCGGGATACGTATCTGGGTGTCTTTCCTGATGCCCCACAGACGGACGGGTTCGTTCAGAGCCATTGGGATTTTGGCGATACACGCCTGATCACACTTGATTCCCTTGATGGTCCGCCCTTTGTCGATGGCCATCATGCCGGACGGCTTTGTGAAGCGCGTTTGGCGTTTTTGGAAAACGCATTGGACACGCGCGGCGGCCGGCACGCGATTGTTTGTATCCACCATCCCCCGTTTGACACAGGCATCATCGGGATGGACATGATCAAGCTCGCAGGCGGCGCGGATTTTCTGGACATGCTTGCCCGCCACGGCAACCTGCATCTGATCTGCGGCCACATTCATCGCACCATGTCTGGCAGCACTCGCGGTGTCCCATGGAGCATGTTCAAAAGTCCCTGCCACCAAGGTGTCCTGGAGTTGTCAGACCCAAACGCCCATATCTCGACCAATGAACCCGGCGCTTATGGGATTGCCTTGCTGCAAGCCGATGGTGTGGTTGTCCATAGCGAAGATACAGGCCTTGTCGGTGCGCGTGTTTTTGGCGGTTACGACGCGGCATAGGGGTGTTTTGCAGTGGAAAGAAAAACGACGAAAGGTGTGATTTTGGTCTTGCAAGGGGCTGTCGAAGTTTATAGATCACGCCTCACGAAACGGAGTGCGGGCGTAGCTCAGGGGTAGAGCATAACCTTGCCAAGGTTAGGGTCGTGAGTTCGAATCTCATCGCCCGCTCCAATTCGAAACGAAAAGGCCGCGACACCGTCGCGGCCTTTTGTTTTTGCAACAATGATTGTCACACAGCAGTGCCAAGAACCTCTGCAATGGGCATCGGTGCCGGGCGCGGCGCAACGAAGGCGGGTGCGTCTGCTGTCCTGGCTTCGTCATCGTCGCGATCCATTTCGGGCGTCGGAAATGCACCATCGCGAAAGATCGCTGCGACTTCGGCTATGATCACGTCATTGATCGGCTGCGGCAGCTGCGCTGAAGGGGTTTGGCGCAGTTCTTCCATAGCGGGGCTGGCAAAGACCATGTCTGCCAATGCCGGATCACCTTCTTGCTCAGATGGGTAGACCGTTGCCTTCATGGCCTGATCGAGCACCAGCGCAGGCATCCCGGCCTCTGCCGCGTCTGTGGCGTCTTCGGCTTCTTGTGCGTTTTGTGCTGCAATGCGCGCCATCAGATCTTCGATGTTGCTGACCGCAGACAAGGCAAGTTTCGCAACCAGCTTTGCATCAACCTCCATCCCCACAAGGGCGTAAAGCGACGGGATCAACGCATAGAGGTCTTCGGTCTGTTCGCCGGGACGGTCGGTCATGAAAATCGCGCTCAGGCAAGGGTTTTTCCGCTCACCTGACAGTGCAATCGCATGCGTCAGCTGCCCGTCTATCCGTTCATCCATGACCAGAAGGTCAATCGTGTCCACGCGGATCAGCGCATGGGCCACGTCGAGTTTTTCAACACAAAGGATCTGGAACCCTTTGTCCATCAATGCGCGTGAAATGGCGTGGGATGCGTCAGGGTCCTGACGCAGGATAAGAGCTTTCATCGGATTCTCCTGATAAATGGCAACTGGAACTAACCTAGATCGCAACTCTTAAATTTTGCTGAAAACCCGCAACGATTCTGACCGATGATTTTTGACGCCTTGGCCCCTGCCCCGATTTCAGCCTATAGAGCGATACGAAACCTGAAGGGGTGCATCCGATGCGCAAGGCAACAATCACACGCAAGACCGCCGAGACGGATATTTCTGTCACGATCAATCTTGATGGCACCGGCCAATATGACAACCAGACGGGCGTTGGATTTTTTGACCACATGCTGGATCAATTGTCGCGTCATGCGTTGATCGACATGACTGTCCGCGCGACAGGGGATTTGCACATTGATGACCACCACACAGTCGAGGATGTGGGCATTGCCCTGGGACAAGCGCTGACAGAGGCATTGGGCGACAAGAAGGGCATTCGCCGCTACGGGTCGTGCCATTTGGCCATGGATGACGCACAGATCCGCTGTGCGCTTGATCTGTCTGCACGCCCCTATCTGATCTGCAACCTTGATCTGCCATTTGGCAAGATCGGGACCTTTGATACCGAGTTGGTCCGCGAGTTCTTTCAGGCCTTGTCGACCCATGGCGGCATCACATTGCACATCGACAAGCTGCATGGCTTCAACGCTCACCATATTGCAGAGGCTGCGTTCAAAGCCGTCGCGCGTGCGTTGCGCGAAGCGGTCGAGACTGATCCGCGCAAAGCCGATGCCATCCCTTCGACCAAGGGCAGCCTATGACGACGGCACTTGTCGATTACGACAGCGGGAACCTGCATTCGGCCCAGAAGGCCTTTGAACGTATGGCTGCCGAGGTCGGTGCAGGGTCGATCATCGTGACCTCTGACCCTGATGTGGTGGCCAAGGCCGACCGGATCGTACTGCCCGGTGATGGGGCCTTTCCGCATTGCCGCGCCGAACTTTTTGCCCGCACGGGTCTGGCCGAAGCGATCATCGAGACTGTCACCGTCAAGGCCCGCCCCTTCATGGGGATTTGTGTGGGCATGCAAATGATGGCCACGACGGGGCATGAATATGAACCAACCCCCGGCTTTGACTGGGTGGCGGGCGATATCCGCAAAATCGCCCCTGTCGATGCACAACTGAAGGTACCGCATATGGGCTGGAACGATCTGGTGATCGACACTCCCCATCCGGTGCTGAACGGCATCACGACCGGCGATCATGCATATTTTGTCCATTCCTATGCAATGGACGTCACCAACCCGTCCGAGCGTCTGGCCCATGTCGATTATGGTGGAGATGTCACCGCGATCATTGGACGCGATACGATGATTGGCACGCAATTCCATCCCGAAAAAAGTCAGGATGCAGGATTGCGGATGATCGGCAATTTTCTGCTTTGGGCGCCGTAAATCTTGTAACATGCTGATTTCATGCTGTATTCACCATAACTTTGCTGTCTGCGTCGCGTCGGCAAAACGTCGGCAAAGCGTATGGCATCTGTGCACGGTGGGCTGAGGGCTTGTTAACCTCAAAGGTGTCGGTCAAGGTTCAACAAAACGAAAAGGCACCGCACGGATGGTGCCGCAAGACCGAGCATCTGCATGACCCTGACCCGCCGCGCCTTTGCGCTTTCGACCTTGAGTATGATTGCTGCCTGCGGGCGGTCTGATCCAGCCCCTGCGCGATCATCACGCGGGGCGCAGAACCTGCCGCTTTATCCCAATGAAACGCCAGAGTTACGCGCGCTGATCAACCGCTACGCGGATGTGCATGGGATTCCCGTCACCCTGCTGCATCGGGTGATCGTCCGTGAAAGCACACATCGCCCTTGGGCCCGCAATGGCCCGTATATGGGGTTGATGCAAATCCACCCCAATACCGCACGCGGCATGGGCTATCAGGGCGATCCGGAGGGGTTGCTCGATGCAGAGACCAATCTGATCTACGCAGGGCGCTATCTGCGCGGCGCATGGCTGGTGTCCGGCGGCGACGAAGAGGCGGCGGTTATGTGGTATGCCCGCGGTTACTACTATGAGGCCAAGCGTCTGGGCCTGTTGGAAGAAACCGGCCTAGGCTGACACACCCCCTGCCCGCTCGGCGATCCGCAGGCAAAGCGCTGTCGCCTGCTCCATATCCTGCACCGAGACCCACTCAAGCGGGCCATGAATGTTCTGCATACCGGTAAAGAGGTTCGGGCACGGCACACCCATTTCGGTCAGGCGCGATCCATCTGTGCCGCCCCGGATTGGGACAGATTTCTCCGCGATACCCAGATCAGCCAAAGCCGCGCGCGCCAGATCAACTGGGGTCATGTCATCTTGCAGCCAATAGCGCATGTTGCGGTATTGCGGCGTGATCTCGCAAGTGATCTCGGCCCTTGGCTCTGTCGCGGCAATCGTCGCGCAGACTTGCCGAAGAAGTGCCCCTTTTGCGGCCAATCCATCCAGCTCGAAATCCCGCAGGATAAACCGCAACGTCATCTCTGCGGCGTCCCCCTTGCAATCGACGGCGTGGATGAAGCCGTCATACCCGTCGGTTGTTTCAGGTGTCATCGTCACCTGAGGCAGAGTGTCGATGATCTTTGACGCCAGATGGATCGCATTGACGAGCTTGTCTTTGGCCAACCCCGGGTGGATGGAGACGCCCTTGACTTTGACCACCGCAAAATCGGCAGAGAAAGTTTCATAGATAATCTCGCCCAAGTCTTCGCCATCAAAGGTATAGGCAAAGTCCACACCCAGATCCTGTGGAAGGCGATCATCAACGCCGCGCCCGATCTCTTCGTCGGGGGTGAAAGCGACCCGGATCGTAGGGCGCTTGATGTGAGGGTTTTCCAACAGGTGTCGGGCGGATGTCATGACGATGGCCATGCCCGCCTTGTCGTCGGCCCCAAGCAGGGTCAGGCCGGATGCTGTGACGATATCATCGCCGATCTTTTCCAGAAGGTAGGGGTTATCCTCCGGTGACAGGGACAGATCCGGATCGTCGGGATAGCTGATGGCACCGCCGTTATAGCCTTCGACGACGCGCGGCTTGACGCCTGTTGCATTGAATTGTGGGGCGGTGTCCACATGAGCCAGAAATCCCACTGTTGGCCCGTCAACATTGCCCGGGATTGTTGCGATGACTGTGCCATAGTCCGCTTTGGTCACATCGACGGCCCCCATCTGGCGCAACTCTTCCGCGACAAGATCAAGGATCACATGCTGGCACGCGGTCGAGGGCGCACCGGGGCTGTCCATATCGGACTGGCTGTCGATCCCGCAGTAACGCATGAGGCGCGATTTCAACTCTTCTTTGAACTGGGTCATTGGGGGCTCCTGTCTTTGGATCAAGAGGGCCCGAGCCCATGAAAGAAGTCAATGGGACCCCCAAACGTAAAAGGCCCCCGCAAGCGGAGGCCCCTTAACAGCTATTGTGCGTCTTTACTGGACGCGCACCCAATCCTGGCTGGAGCAAAGCAAACCGCCCGCGATACAGCCACGCAGACGCAGCTGATTACCTGCGACCTGCATCTTGCCGATGTAGATCTTGTCGTTGGATGGACGCCAGACTGAGCCCTCGTAGGTGCCGTCGCCTTCGGGGACCATGTCAATCACAAGCGTCTTGCCGATGTTTTCCGACTGGTATTCGCCATCGGCGTTGAATGTGCGGCTGATCACGCCACACACGGCAGCACCACATTCAGACATGGTGATATGGGCATAGGCACCGTCATCAACTTCAGTCTGCCACACACCGACGGCTGCATCTTGCGCCGCGGCCATTGTGCCGAATGCCGCGATTGCGGCTGCGACCAAAAACTTCTTCATACTCATCTTCCTCCCTGAGTGATGGGCATACCTTGGCCAAGACAGACCGATCCAATCAAGTATGACGTTGGGTCCAAGGTGGCGTTGCAATTCGGGCACCCCCATGCATAAAGCGCGTAAATCTGACGAAAGGCTGCCGTGATGATCCTCTACCCTGCCATTGACCTCAAAGATGGAAACGCCGTGCGGCTTGTGCATGGGGATATGGATCAAACAACTGTCTTTAATGACGATCCGGCAGCACAGGCCAAGGAATTTTTGGCCGCCGGGTGCGCTTGGCTGCATCTGGTGGACCTGAACGGGGCCTTCGCCGGTGAACCAGTGAACGCAGCCCCCGTTGAGGCGATCCTGAAGGCCTGTCCGGTGCCTGCCCAATTGGGCGGCGGTATCCGGGATATGGCCACGATCGAGCGTTGGTTGGACAAGGGCTTGGCCCGCGTGATCCTTGGCACGGTCGCGGTGGAAAACCCCGATCTGGTGCGTGAGGCCGCAAAGGCGTTTCCAGAGCAGGTCGCGGTGGGGCTGGACGCCCGCAATGGGCGGGTTGCGACACGGGGCTGGGCGGAAGAAACCGACTTGATGGTCACCGACCTTGCCAAATCATTCGAGGACGCTGGGATCGCAGCGATTATCTATACCGACATCCTGCGCGACGGGGCAATGAAGGGGCCAAACATCGACGCAACGGCCGCGCTTGCCCGCGCGGTTGATATCCCGGTGATTGCCTCTGGCGGTGTGTCATCCATGGCGGACCTGACGGCGTTACGCGATACCGGGGTGATCTCGGGCGCGATTTCGGGTCGTGCGCTCTATGATGGGGCGATTGATTTGGGGGCCGCACTGGCGGCGTTGCGCTAGGCGCCCTTATCATTTTGCCAAAAATACTCACACGCCTGACCCTTGCCGCACGTGCTGCATCGGCCTAGAAGACCCACATGCTCAAGACACGCATCATCCCCTGTCTCGATGTCGCTGAAGGCCGCGTCGTCAAAGGCGTGAACTTCGTCGATCTGATTGATGCTGGCGATCCGGTGGATGCGGCCATCGCCTATAATGCGGCTGGCGCGGATGAGTTGTGTTTCCTCGATATCATGGCCACCGAAGAAAACCGTGGCACCATTTTTGATCTGGCGACGCGGACGGCAGAGCAGTGTTTCATGCCACTGACCATCGGTGGCGGCGTGCGCACCCACCATGATGTGCGCAACCTGCTTTTGGCGGGGGCTGACAAGGTCAGTTTCAACTCTGCTGCTGTGGCCAACCCCGATGTGGTGGCAGAGGCTGCCATGCGCTTTGGATCGCAGTGCATTGTCGTGGCTATTGATGCCAAGACCGTCGCGCCCGGAAGATGGGAAATTTTCACCCACGGGGGCCGTCGTGCAACGGGCATTGATGCTGTAGAATTTGCACGCACAGTTGTCGAAAAGGGGGCCGGAGAGATCTTACTGACCTCTATGGACCGTGACGGCACAAAGGCAGGTTTCAATCTGCCGCTGACCCGCGCGATATCCGATGCTGTGGATGTGCCCGTGATTGCCTCTGGTGGTGTTGGCACGCTTGATCACCTTGTCGAAGGTGTCACCGAGGGCGGCGCCTCAGCAGTGCTTGCTGCGTCGATCTTTCACTTTGGCACTTACACCATCGGCGAGGCCAAGGCGCATATGGCCGCGGCGGGCATTCCAGTGAGGCAGACATGACACTCGATGAATTGGCCAGGACTATTGCGGCTCGCAAGACGGCAGACCCTGACAGCAGCTGGACTGCCAAGCTGCTGTCCAAGGGCCCTGAAAAATGCGCTGAAAAATTCGGCGAAGAAGCCGTTGAGGCGATCATCGAAGCGGTCAAGGGTGACCAGGCAGGGCTGACAAGCGAAGCGGCAGATGTGCTTTATCATTTGCTGGTTATGCTGGCAGCCAGAGATGTGTCGCTTGATGACGTCATGGCAGAGTTGGCGCGCAGGCAAGGCACATCCGGCATCGCCGAAAAGGCCGCGCGCAGCTAGGCCCTTTACGTGCGGCGGGCGTTCATCCACTGAAAAATCAGGCTATCGGTAAAGAACCCTTCAAAGATGGACCGGCGCTGCCTTACCCGTGCAGACTGTTCTTCCATGGCTTCCAGCATCTGGCGCGCTTGTTCTTCTTGGGCAGCCTTTTTGGCCAAACGCGCTGCCTTATTGGCGATATGGGATTGTCCGCGCAGGCGCCGGGCTTTCTTTGCTGTCTCATAGTTGAACTCGGCCCGCCATCTGGGCTTGTAGGCGTCCTTGGCATGGGCCTGCGCAGGACCTAGCACTTTGGGAAGATCATCAAAGCCATCGAAAGCCTTGTCCGTTTCGGAGACAATATTCGTCAATTCCTCAAACGGGACCGCAAGCGGCATTTTGACGACGCGTGATTTCTCTTCCTCGGCTTCGATCCGCTCGAGCCATGCGCGGGCGGTCTGGATCCGGTCACCCGCTTTGATCTGCATGGCTTGGTCAATCGTCTCAAGGATCACAGCATCAAACCCGTCAAACCGACCGGAAAGAGGCGCGCAAGGGTCAGCTTCGCCTGCTGCGATCGCCCCGGCGCGTGACACCGCATCAGCCGGTGCTTCGCCAGAGATCAGATGATACATCGTTGCTGCCAGACCATAAAGGTCGCTGGATTGCGCCTGCATGGCACCGGCCTTGTAGAACTCATGTGGCGAGTAGCCGTCTTTGACAAAGAGAAGGCTTTTTCCGGTGCCTGTCCGCCGGCTCGCATCTTCGCGCACGGCTCCGAAGTCGATCAAAGTGGGACTACCCCACTTGTCGAGAAGGATATTCTCGGGCGAGATGTCACGATGCAGCAGGTCGCTTTCATGGACCACTGCAACGGCATCAAGGAGTTTGACAAGAATGCCGTGGATTTCGTCAGGTGTTGGTTTCTTTTCAGGCAACTCAATCACGTCCGCCAGATCACGACCCTCGATCAGATCGAGCACCATGTAAGCAGTGCCATTCTCTTGAAAAACCTGATGAACGCCGACGATATTCGGATGGCGGAGCATTGCAATACTGCGTGCCTCGCGCACAAACATGCCGACGGTCTGCTGGAATGGCTTGGCAAAATTCGGTGCGTCCACCACCACTTGGCTGCCTTCTCGACGGCAAAAGCCATCGGCAAAACATTCCTTGATCACAACAGTCCGTTCAAGGCCCGCGTCATGCGCAAGATATGTAATCCCAAAACCGCCGGCGCCAATCGGCTGGTCGATGATGAATTTGCCATCCTGAAGCAGGGTGTCAGTTGGCAAGGAGTGGTCCGGCGCCGTGAGTGCAGGTTCCGCCGTGAGTGTGCGTGTTTTTTCCAAGCTATCACCTAAGTCTCTGGAGTGGACAGGGACGGGTAAGTCAGCAATCGTTACAACTTATGATCTGTATTGGTGGGCCTCAGGGTCAACAATACGCACGTATAGGTCGATTGATCGGCGGCAATTCGCCCACTCTCAAGACCAAAGAGCGGGGAATCCCGCCGATTGAACGAGGAACAGCGCCTAAATCTTTAAAATAAATAGATAAATATACCTTTGGATAGGGGATCAGGACAGCTTGGAAGACACCCGACCCGTCACAAACCCACCCATGCGCAGCTCGTTGAACAACCGCTGATATTCAATCTTTGGGCAGCGATCTTGCACCACATCTACCCCGCGCGCTTCGGCCAAAGCTGCGGCTTGAGGGTGGGTCACGCCGATCTGCATCCAGATCGTTTGCAGATCGGGCCAACGATCCAGTGAAGCTGCGACAATTGGGGGGACGGCTTCTGACCGGCGAAAGATATCAACCATATCCACATCAAACGGGATCTCAGAAACATCGGGATAGACCGTTTCACCCAAGAGCATCTGCCCCGCCAATCCGGGGTTGACCGGAATAACCCGCATCCCTTTCAGGCCGAGGTAGCGTGCAACGTAATAGCTGGGGCGGATTTGCTTGGCCGAGACGCCAACAACAGCGACTGTTTTGGTCCGCTTCAGAATCGTGCGCAGAAAATCGTCTGAATAAGTCATGACCCATCCCTACCCCGTTTGCTGGTCACAAAAAAGGCGCCCGGAGGGGAACCGGGCGCAGGTGTTGGAACGAGGGACAGTGAATAAAAGCGGCACAGTTCCAAAAGTGCACGCTTTCAACAAATGACCTAAGCACTCTTTGTGATGTGAAAAGAACGGATCGTGGAAACGTGATCGCGCTGTGTGCCGTCAGCTGGTGAGCAGTTCGCCGCGGTCTTCAAGAACGGACCGCTGGTGCCGCTGGTGGGCAGCAACGATCTTTTTGCAGGTCTTGGCGTCAGGGATCGGGCGCACAGGCGTCGCAGGGTCCAATGGTGTTGAAATGACCCCGGCCGTCTGATCCCCATGGAGCAGGCTTTCCGCAGGGGCACCTTCCGCCAAGAGCAGGGCGTGGGTGCCCACATCGATATGGATATAGGTCATGGGCCCTGGTGTGGGGTCTGGGGCAATCCCATCCAACCCTATCAAGTGGTGGGCCGCGATCAGCACTTCGGACGCACCGGACAGTCTTTGGGCGATCCGCGATGCAACGAGAAACCGATGCTGTCGCGACACCTTCAAATCCCTTTTGGGCAAGCCATGTCCCAATGCGCCAGCCCTGATTACAATGGGTTGCAACCTGCGTTCCCGTGCAGCCTGAAGCGGGCTGATCTGCTGCTGACCGACCTGAGCCACAACAACCATGTCGGCGTCGGCGCTCAGGAGTTTATCCCCTGCCTGAATATCGCCCGCACGGATATGGCCGTTTGGTGTTGCAATGCGTGTGTCTGCGGCAAAGCAGACAATCTGGAAGGCCACCGAGTCAGTGCCGATTTCAATAATGTCGAAGTTACCGCTTGTCCCGCCAGCACCAAACACAGTCACCGAATTGACCGGCAGGTTCAGCGTCAAAAAACCGAGGCTGCCGTTCGTAGGGCTTCCTGAACTTGTGACCCCGCCATTCGGCCCGATCAAATGGGTTCCGGCCCCTGTTGTGGTAAACGTCGCATCACCGTCAGCGATCAGTGTCGCAAGATTCACGGTCACACCATCAATCTGGACAAAGTATTCCTCTGGCGAGTTGCTACGATCAAAGCTGATCGACAGACCTGTGACGGTCTCGTCAAAGTTGACAGTGACTGTCGCACTTCCGTCACCGGTGATCCTTGCGCCTTGAAACGTGTTCGGGAAGGACACAGTGGATGCTGTCGAAGTCACCGTATACCCAACAGTGTCACCACTGACGGTTGTCAGCGTGCCTGCCGCGCCATTTGCGTAGTTGTCGATGACATCGGTGAAAGCCATGAAATCCCTCTACAGAACAACTGGGTGATAGCATGTGCCGCCCCTTGTGTCGGGTCAAGCCTGATGGTTTGTCACGCTGCGAGCCCCTGCCCTGGCAGACACGCCCCGATGATCAATCGAAGACCTCGTCCACCACGTCTTCGATCACATCCCAAAGGCCTGAAAAAACCTTCTTGCCAAAACTTTTTTTCTTGCGCCGTTTGTGGGGGCGCGGTGCGTGCCGGTCAGTATGGGTGTTATCGTATTTGCGCTTGGGCTTTTTTGCGGGTGGCGTGCGGGCGCGCTCGGTCGTCTGTGGCAGGCTCTTCATCGCGTGCAAGGGCGCACCACAGCTACTGCAAGCCAGTTCATGCTTGGTTTTGCCCTTCAAAACCAGTGCCGCTTTGGTGCCGCAGTAACAGCAGGTCGCAATTTTCGTGGCTGCCATTCTCTTCCCTTTGTTTACGCCTTTACTGCATATAGGGCGATAGCGGCCGCATTTGAGACGTTGAGCGACCCAAATCCACCAGCCGCGTCGATTTTGACCAATGCATCACAGGTTTCGCGGGTTTTTTCGCGTAAACCCGGCCCCTCAGCGCCCAAGACCAAAGCGATTGGCCGATCCCTTTTGTCAGCCACAGCCTCATCGATGCTTTGTGAGGCCTCTCCTGCAAGGCCCAACACCAAATATCCCATATCCTGAAGCGCGATGATGGCATCGGCAAGGTTGCGCACACGCAGGTAAGGTTGCCGTTCCAGTGCCCCGCTGGCCGTTTTGGCCAAAGCCCCTGTTTCTGGGGCCGAATGGCGTTGCACCGCGACCACGGCGCGGGCGCCAAAGACCTCTGCCGAGCGCAGAATTGCGCCCACATTATGCGGATCAGTCACTCGGTCGAGCAAAACCATACGCGGCGGCATGGCCCCATCGCCCAGAGCAACGTCAGACAGCGTTCCCCAGTTGCGCGGTTTGACTTCGAGCGCGGCACCCTGGTGCACAGATTGCGGATCCAGTGGGGCTGCAAACTTTCGCGGATCCGAGATTTCGGGGGTCAGACCGCTTTGGGCCACCGCATCACCCAGCCGCTCAAGCGCGTTGCGGGTCGCGACAAGGCGCAGTTTTTCACGCGCGGGGTTCATCAGAGCATCCCGCACGGCATGCAGACCAAAGAGCCAGACAGTTTCGTTTGCAGCAGCCCGTTTGGCCTGTTCCTTGGCGATGACCCACTTGGGCTTTTTCATGGTCTTGTTTCCTGTTTTCCTCGCCCTCGCGATACCCCACACAAAGGCCACTGTGAAGGGCGAAGACTTCAGGCGCATTTTGCGGTTGACGCACCATCTGGCCACAGGTAATCACCGCCGAAGTGGGCGACAGGCCGCAAGGTGTGGCAGGGGACTGTAACTCCCTCGAGGCGACTCACGCCTGGTTCGATTCCAGGGTCGCCCACCATTTCTCGCAATATGTTCAATCGAATAATGCACCATTTGGTGGCCTGTATTTCGTGGTTTGAACGGGTTTGCGTCGCCTTGACCGAAGCGTTAGACCTGCGGTCAGAAGTCCAGTTGCGAGCGCTGTTTGATGCCCCCCCGTCACCCCAACATCATGATTGTCGGACAAAGCGGGCGTTTGGCGTTTGAAGCGCTGCTGTTTGCAGTATCCTTGCGCGCCTCCTCGCCCGGATATGAGGGCCGAGTAATCGTTGTCGAACCACAGCCCAATGACCTTTGGGATCACGACCCGCGCATGCCTGCCCCGGTCAAAGAGGCCCTGATCGCACAAGGGGCCGAGATTGCGCCGTTTGAAAATGTGCATTTTGGCCAGAGCTATCCGCACGGCAACAAGATCGAGGGTCTTGCGGTGATGCCAGCCGGAGAGCCCTTTGTCTTTTTTGACAGCGACACATTGATCACGAGCGATCTTGGCAAGGTTGCTTTTGACTTTGACAGGCCCGCAGCCTCAATGCGGCGTGGTCCGACATGGCCGGTCGAAGAGCTTTACTGGCCGGGCTATACCGCGATCTGGAAATCCCTTTATGACCGGTTCGGTTTGGATTTCGAAAGCTCTCTCGATCTGGCGCAACCGGATGAATACTGGGAACGCTATCTCTACTTTAATGCAGGATGGTTTTATGGCGCTGATCCTGTCGCCTTTGGCGCACGGTTTGTGGAGTTCGCAACCGCGATCCGCAATGATCCCCCGCCAGAGCTTGTGATCCAGCCATTGGACCCGTGGTTGGATCAGGTCGCCCTTCCTTTGGTCATTCATAGCTTTGGAGGCGGCAGGCCCACGGATGCGCTGGCCGGTCTGGACGGTAGGGTCAGCTATCATTACCGGTATTTGCCCCTGCTTTATGCCTGTGCTCCTGATCGGGTCGTGGCCTATCTGGAGACGATCACCGCCCCCAACAAAATCAAAAAGGTTCTCAAGCTGCATGAGCCGATAAAGCGGATGATCTATCAAAAGCGCGGCCATAAAGTGCGCGTCTTGTTTGATCGCGCAAACCTGCCCCGCAAGGAACGCGCGATCCGCAACAAGATCAAATCCGAAGGTCTTTGGGTCCGATAAGGGGCGCTGCCCCTCGTGGCCTGCGGCCACTCACCCCGGAGTTTTGGTGGAGAAAGAAGCCGTTAGGCGGTTTTTGCGAACATGCCGCTTTCATCGGCGAAGCCTTTGACCTCGATCGGGTTGCCTGAGGGGTCACGAAAGAACATTGTCCATTGCTCGCCCGGTTCCCCTTTGAACCGCACTGATGGCGCGATGATAAAATCGGTCTGGCGTTCTTCGAGCCGCCCTGCCAGTGCGGTCCATTCTTCAAGTGGCAGAACGATCCCGAAGTGCGGCATCGGCACCATGTGATCACCCACTTTGCCGGTGGGTTCATTGGCAAAAGGTGTGCCCCGATGCAGGCTGAGCTGGTGGCCGTAAAAGTCGAAATCGACCCACGTGTCGGTCGACCGTCCTTCTGTCGCACCCAGCGCGTCGGAATAGAATTCTCGTGCCTCGTCCAGATCAGAAACATGAAACGCGAAATGGAACGGATGCGGCATGGTTGGTCCTCATTTGTTGGCAGACGTTGAGTGCTTGTGTGTTTCCGCCTACACGTAAGCCAACAGATGACAAAAGGGAGTCTCAAAATGACTGATGGCCCATCCTACGGCTTTGATACGCTGCAAATCCATGCTGGTGCACGGCCCGATCCGGCAACCGGTGCGCGCCAGGTGCCGATCTATCAATCCACCGCTTATGTGTTCCGCGATGCCGAGCATGCTGCCGCTTTGTTCAATTTGCAGGAAGTGGGCTATATCTATTCCCGCCTGACCAACCCGACTGTCGCTGCCTTGCAGGAACGCGTTGCTACCCTTGAGGGTGGCGTTGGCGCTGTGTGCTGTTCATCGGGGCATGCCGCCCAGATCATGGCGCTGTTTCCGTTGATGGAGCCGGGCCGGAATGTTGTGGCCTCCAGCCGTCTTTACGGTGGCACCGTGACCCAGTTCAGCCAAACCATCAAACGGTTCGGCTGGTCTGCCAAGTTTGTGGACATGGATGATCCGGAAGCCGTAAAGGCCGCCATTGATGATGATACTCGCGCCGTGTTCTGCGAGGCGATTGCCAACCCAGGTGGTCACATTACTGATCTGCCCGTCATCGCCGCGATTGCCGATGAGGCTGGCATTCCGCTGATCGTGGACAACACATCTGCCACCCCATACCTCTGTCGTCCTATTGAGCATGGTGCGACGCTTGTGGTCCATTCGACCACCAAGTACCTGACGGGCAACGGCACTGTGACCGGCGGCTGTGTTGTTGATAGCGGCAAATTTGACTGGGCTGCCAATGACAAGTTCCCGTCCCTCAGCCAGCCCGAGCCTGCCTATCACGGGTTGAAGTTTGCCGAGACTTTTGGCCCTCTGGCCTTTACCTTCCACGGTATCGCCATCGGCTTGCGTGATCTGGGCATGACGATGAACCCGCAGGCGGCGCATTATACGTTGATGGGGATCGAGACCCTGTCGTTGCGCATGGACCGTCACGTCGAGAACGCGATGAAGGTCGCCAAATGGCTCGAGGATGATCCGCGCACCGATTATGTGACCTATGCCGGTCTGGAGAGTTCACCCTATTCCCATCTGGTGCCAAAGATTTGCCCACGTGGAGCAGGCGCTTTGTTCACCGTCGCTGTGAAGGGTGGCTATGACTCATGTGTCAAACTTGTCGATAGTCTCGAGATCTTCAGCCATGTGGCCAACCTTGGTGACACGCGTAGTCTGATTATCCATTCCGCCTCGACCACCCACCGGCAGTTGACTGCAGAGCAGCAAGAGGCCGCAGGTGCGGGGCCTGGCATTGTGCGCCTGTCCATCGGGATCGAGGATGCGGACGATATTATCGCCGACCTTGATCAGGCCTTGGCCAAAGCGACCGCCTGACCCCAGAAAAGCTGATCACAAAGCTTCCAGAGCCCGCCTGCGCCCTTGGCCTAGGCGGGTTTCTGCTTTAGCATACAAGATGTGGGGGCAAACGCGTTTTGCCGATGAAACGAACATGCTAGACGCCAGCTATGACAGCCGAATTTGCGCTTTCTCTGTCTTTTGACGGAATTGATCTCTTGCATCGCGCGCCGGGCGGGTGGCGCGGGCTGGGCCGTGTCGATATCGCCAGCCCGACGCTCGATGCCGATCTGGCAGCATTGCGTGACGAAGCCGTATCCGTCAGTGCGGGATCATTTGCGACAAAGCTTGTGATTCCACAGGACCAGATCAAGTTTCTGAGCCTTGATGCGCCCGATGCCACTGCCGCAGATGTCCACACAGCTCTTGAGGGGGCCACGCCTTACAGTCTGTTTGATCTTGTTGTGGATCACGTATCGGAAAATGGCAAAACCCATATCGCCGCTGTTGCGCGCGAGACGCTGGAAGAGGCTGAAAGCTTTGCCGATGGGCATGGGTTCCGGCCCGTTGCATTTGTTGCGATCCCGCCCGATGGCACCTTTCCACAAGAGGTTTTCTTTGGCCCGACATCCGTCATGCCTGATCTGTTGGGGGAAGATGCCCAGATTGCCCGCACAGACCCGCCGGTTGTGACCGGCACAAACCTGAAAATCAGACAGTCGCCCAAGCGCGCCAGCAAACAAGCATTGTTTGACACGGTGATCGCGGAAGTGCCGCCGACAACAGCCTCAAAGCCAGAGGATAGCCCCCAGCCTATCAAGGCAGAGACGGGAAGCCCGACAACCGTGGCTGCGGCTTTGACATTCTTCAAGCCTGCCCTCTTTGACGCTGTGATACCTGAAACGCATTCCAAGTCCGGCTCTAGGGCCCCCGTCGCCCCGAAGGTTTCGCCAGCCGTTGCAAAAGCTGTTGCGGCCGTTGGACCCTCGCTTGCCGCGCCAAAGCGGGCGACACCTGCGGCACAGAATACGCGAGACGGTGCATTGACGCCCGGACGCATCGCAGCTGGGTTTGCCCTGTTGGGCGCAATCGGTGCAGGGCTTTGGGCTTACACCAATCAAGCAGCCGTGCCGCCCCTTGCCGAGAGTCCAACCGAGATTGTCGAGGCGGACATACCGTCAGATCCAGTTGACCCTGTTGCAGCCCCGCAAGTCGCCGAGGTAACTCCGGACCCCGCCCCCCAATTTGTGACGGGAACCACGGCCTTACCAAGCGCCCCTCAACCTTCTGTTTTGCCGCAAGTCAGTGGCGTTACACTGCCTGCCGCGTCACGAGGCACCCCTGTCCCCGTGGTGATGGCTGCACCTGACGGGTTACCGACACCACCGCAGGCACCGCCAGCACCACCGGCGGAAGTTGTCGCCACTGCAGAAACGCCGGCGGATAGCACGGTGGCTCCGACAATCGGCAGGGTTCCGACTCCCGATGAGGCGCGCGCCTTTTATGAGGCGACAGGCGTCTGGCAACGCGCACCGCGATTCTTTGACGAACCTTCGGGCGCAATCGCATTGGGATTCGTCCGGCCTGAAACCACGGAAAGCTATGTGGCGGATCGTGGGGCACCAGTCCCATTGCCTGCTGAGGTTGCCGAAGTGGTCTTCCCGGCACCCGTCAACCCGCCACCGCCTGATGTGACTTTCGCGCGGGATGCCGACGGCTTCGTTCTTGCGACACCTGAAGGCGCCGTGACGCCCGAGGGTGCGATCGTCTTTTCAGGCCTGCCTGACATCGCGTTCCAACCGCGCCCCGAACTCAGCGCGGATGATCTCGCCCGAATGGCATTGCTGGCCCCAGCCCCCGATGGGGTTGTGATCATTGCAGGTCCTCCGCCCTTTGCGACACCGCTCAGGCCCGAAGGATTGCAACCTGAGTTGTCCGAGGACATTGCAACACCTGGCTTAGAGACACCCCCCGCAACGGGGCCGGGAAGTGTCGGGATCGCGGGTCTGGAACTTCAGGACTCAGGTAGTGTCGCCCTTGATACGATCGTCGTCGAACGCGCGGCCGAAGATGACCCGCGTCCGCAGCTGCGCCCGACAGGACTTGCCCCTGTCACGGCCGCAAGTGCACCTGATCTGACAGATATCCTTGAAGGTGTCGTCGCATCTGACGCGACCTTGCGCTTTGACAATAGTACGGCACTTGCTGTGGCTTCATCTTTGCGCCCCGAGACCCGTCCGGCGGGTTTTGGTGATCAGATCGCATCTTTGCGCGCGCAGCGCACCGCCGAACGCCTTGCCGCCGCTGCCGCCGCACAAGCCGCACCGACACCTGCACCGGCCGCGGCACCCTCTGTTCCACAGAATTCCGAACCTGTTCCCGGCGGCGTTGCCCGCGCGGCGACGATCGAGGATGCGATCCGCTTGCGGGACATCAATCTGATCGGTGTCTACGGGCGGCCAAATGACCGGCGCGCCTTGGTGCGCCTGTCGAATGGGCGTTTCGTGCGTGTAGAGGTGGGCAGCGAACTGGACGGCGGACAAGTCGTGGCCATCAGTGATGATGCGCTGAACTATGTCAAACGTGGCCGGACCTATGCCATTGGGTTGCCTGACACCTAAGACCTGATTGCGGCGGTCTGCCCCTTTCCAACAGCGTGACAGCCGTTAAGGTGGGCGTAACTTTGCACCTCCTCGCCACAGGTTCGCAACCATATGGAAAGCTTCCTTTTTCAAGCAACTATCTACCTCGGGGCCGCGGTAATCGCCGTGCCTTTGGCCGCACGATTGGGTCTTGGATCAGTCCTCGGCTATCTCTTGGCGGGGATCGTGATTGGCCCGTTGACCGGTCTTGTCGGCACGGAAACAAAAGACCTGCAACACTTTGCCGAATTTGGTGTTGTGATGATGCTTTTCCTGATCGGGCTAGAGCTTGACCCACGTGCCCTTTGGAATATGCGCCAGCGCCTGCTGGGTCTGGGGGGGATGCAGGTTCTGATCACGACATTGGCCATCACCATTGGGGCCCGGCTCTTTGGGTATGAGTGGGGAACATCTATCGCAATTGGGATGATCTTTGCGTTGTCTTCGACTGCGATCGTGCTGCAAACCCTGTCTGAAAAGGGGTTAATGCGCACCAGCGGCGGGCGGTCCACGTTTTCAGTGCTTTTGGCACAAGATATTGCCGTGATCCCGATGCTGGCCCTGCTGCCGCTTTTGGCGGTGCCTGTGCTTTTGACCCTCAACCCCGACGGCTCACTTGTCCGGTCCGCCACCGAGCATGGCGATGACCATCACGCCACTCTCAGCCTTGTCGAAGGGCTACCCGGCTGGGGGGTAACACTCGTGACACTGGGGGCAGTCGTTGCCGTCATTCTGGCCGGGGTGTTTCTGACCCGTCCGGTCTTTCGCTACATTCACCACGCCCGGTTGCGGGAAATGTATACCGCTCTCGCCCTGCTGATGGTCGTCGCGATTGCGGTTCTGATGCAGATGGTGGGCCTGTCCCCGGCATTGGGCACATTTCTTGCGGGTGTGGTTCTTGCCAACTCCGAATTCCGGCACGAGCTGGAAAGCGACCTTGAGCCGTTCAAGGGGCTTTTGCTGGGGCTCTTCTTTATCACCGTCGGAGCCGGAATCGACTTTAACCTGCTCTGGTCGGATCCCGCCGGTATCATCGGATTGGCCGTTGGGATCATGATGATCAAAGGCGTGATCCTTTTCGGCCTTGCGACCGCGTTCCGGCTGCACCGTAAGGACCGGTGGCTCTTTACCCTTGGTCTTGCACAAGCCGGTGAATTCGGTTTCGTCCTGATTTCCTTTTCATTGCAACAAAACGTGCTGACTGATGCGTTGGGTGGCAAGCTTTTGTTGGTGATCGCACTTTCGATGCTGATCACGCCCCTTTTGTTCATCGCCTACGAGTTGATCATCCGCCGGATGCATGACCCTGACGAGGAAGAGCACGACGAAGTCGACGAACAAGGCACCGTCATTATCGCCGGGATCGGACGGTTCGGGCAGATCGTGAACCGGCTGGTGCGGAGCGCTGGATTTGACACGGTTGTTGTCGACAACAATCTGGCCACTGTCCAGATGATGCGGAAATTCGGGTTTCGGGGGTTCTTCGGGGATCCCACCCGCCCTGATCTGCTCAAAGCCGCGGGGCTGGAAGATGCAAACGTTTTGGTGGTGGCGATTGACGACAAGGCGAACGCCGTGAAACTGGTGCGCTATGCCCGCAAAGCGCGCCCTGATTTGCACATCATTGCCCGCGCCCGCGACCGGGTGCATGTGCATGAGTTGTCAGAGGCAGGTGCAGACGATGTGGTGCGCGAGATGTTCGACAGTTCTTTGCGGGCGGGCCGCTATGTGCTGGAAAACCTTGGGTTAACGGAATTTGAAGCCGCAGAGCTTGAAAACGCGTTCTATCAACACGACCGCGCGGCCTTGCGGGAATTGACAGACCTCTGGAAGCCCGGTGTGCAGGTGTCAGATCTGCCAGACTATGTCGAGCGGGCGCGCGAATTGAACACCTCGCTCGAGATGGAACTTTCCGCCCGCCAGCAGGCCAATGAAAAGAAAGGCGACTAACCGTCGCTGACCCCGGCCTCAGCAAAAGTAGCCATGCCAGAGTGACAAGCGACAGCCCCCTTCAGCACACCGATCGCAAGCGCGGCCCCCGACCCTTCGCCCAAGCGCAGACCGAGGCTCAGGAGTGGCTCTTTGCCAATTGCGTCCAACAAACGGCGATGCGCGCCTTCAGCGCTCAGATGACCGGCGACTGTGTGATCAAGCGCGCCGGGGACGGCCTTTGCCAATGTCGCAGCGGCCGCCGAACAGATGAACCCGTCAAGGATCACAGGAATACCGTAGTGACGCGCGGCAGCAATCGCGCCTGCCATGGCCGCCAACTCACGTCCGCCAAGACACCGCAGTGCTTCAAGCGGGTCGTCAGTTGCATGGAGCGCGAGGCCTTTGGCGACGACCTCTGTCTTGCGTTCCAGCCCCGCATCATCGACGCCCGTTCCGCGTCCGGTCCAGTCTGCGGCCTCACCGCCCAGAACAGCCGCCGCCACCGCCGCAGCAGAGGTCGTATTGCCGATCCCCATCTCACCTGTCACCAACAGATCGGCATCCGGATCAACCGCATTCCAGCCGGTTTGCAGGGCGGCCACGCAGTCTTCCTCGGTCATTGCAGGACTGACGGTGAAGTCGGCTGTAGGGTTCTCAAGATCAAGCGCATGCACGTCCATCTTGGCCCCGAACGCCTTGGACAGCTGATTGATCGCTGCCCCGCCGTGTTCGAAATTGGCGACCATCTGGACCGTGACCTCAGGCGGGAACGCAGAGACACCTTGCGCGCAAACGCCGTGATTGCCCGCAAAGATGATCACCTGCGGTGCATCGATAGAGGGCTTGGGGTTGCCGCGCCAGCTCGCGTACCAGATCGCCAGATCCTCAAGCCGCCCAAGCGCACCGGGCGGCTTGGTCAGTTGACCATTGCGCTCTTGCGCGCCCAACAGGGCCTCCGTATCTGGACCCGCAGCTTTGGCAAGGGTGTCCCGGAAGGTCGAAAGGGTGGAAAATGGCGCTTGCATCGTGTCCTCGCTGCGTTCAGTCTTTTGTCTTGTTTAACGATTGAGACCCTCGTGAAAAGGGCGCAAAGGACGCAGGCGTGACCAAAGACGACACGAAGCTGATCGATAGCGTGGATATCCCCGCTGCTTTGGGGCTCTTGACGCGCCTACCCGTCTACCTTGACACCCAGCGGGCGATGGATCGCGGTGCGCGGGCGGCATGGGCCTACCCCCTGGTAGGTGTGATATTGGGCGTTGTTGCGGCAGCGCTCGTCGCCATCGCTGTGGCTTTGGGTATTCCGTCGGGGATTATCGCAGGGCTGGTTTTGGCATTCGGCATTGTTGTGACAGGCGCGATGCATGAAGACGGGCTGGCCGATGCCGCTGATGGGCTTTGGGGGGGCTGGGACAAGGGCCGCCGCCTTGAGATCATGAAGGACAGCCATATCGGCGTTTACGGCGTTTGCGCGATTGGTCTTTCGCTTTTGATCAGGTGGAGCGCGTTGGTCGCTATCATCGCAACGGGCACCTACTGGATGGCCTTCATCGCCGTAGGCGCCCTGAGCCGCGCCAGCATGGTGGCCGTCATGGGAGCCTTGCCAAATGCGCGTAGCAGTGGGCTAAGCCGTCATGTCGGGCGCCCACCGACCGGTGCGATCTGGCTGGCCTTGGGCATCGGTGCAGGTGCTGCTGTGGCGATGGGCTTGCCCGGGATCATTCTGGTCGGGCTTGGGGCGACATTGGCATGTGCCATGATTGCTCGGGCCAAGGTTGGCGGGCAAACGGGCGATATTCTGGGCGCCACGCAACAAGTCAACGAAATGGCGCTGTTGGTAGCCGTTGTCGTGAGCGTGACTTAGCGCGGGTCTTCGCAGGCCAAGGCAGCGGCAAAAGAGGCCCGGTCACGGTGTGGGCCAATCGCTTGTGTGCTCAGTTGCCCATCCGAAAGTGTCGTGGCCATCACGCGGGTCCAGTCAGCATTTGCCGTGATCATCTCTGGCCCCTGCCCGCAGTCACGGATACCGCCGCCGATATCCCGCTCTCCGATCCGGTGGTTTGTCAGGCCCGGCAGATCAACGACAGGGGTCAGCGCACCAGCTTCGAACCGCCAGACGCGCAAGGTCTTGGCCAGATGGGGGCGGTCAATATAGGCCACTTCGATCACACCGTCGCCATCCAGATCGGCAGCGCCGATCGGGGCAAGCCAGCGGTTGGTGCGGCCGATATGCGGGGTCGCTGCAATTTTACCCGATGCATCGTAGACGGCAAGCTGGGCGCCAGCCGTATTGAGTGTTTCGACAACGACGACCTCAAGATCACCGTCACCATCCAGATCATAAAGTCGGGGGGCGACGTCTTCGAATACGCGGTCCTGTTCCAGCACGAAGTCTCGAACGCCAGCATCGGTTTCAATGCGAAGGGTGCCCCATTCAATGGCATCCCCAAGGATACCATGCGCATAGCGATCTGTGGGGTCGGCATATTCCGCCGACAGGATCGCATCCGCGCAGGCAGAGGTGGCCATCACAGCCACCAATGCAAAACTACGGATCAAATCTGCTTTTCGGGCATCTGCACGCGCAGCCCGTCAAGATCGTCCGTCACTTTCAACTGGCATGTCAGGCGGGATTTGGTCGCATCAGGCTCATAGGCGAAGTCGAGCATGTCTTCTTCCATCGCGTCTTTGGCAGGCAGTTTTTCAACCCAAGCGTCGTCCACATAGACGTGGCAGGTCGAACAGGCGCAGGCCCCGCCGCAATCGGCCTCGATACCCGGGATACCGTTGTCCCGTGCGCCTTCCATGACGGTCAGCCCGTTTGCAACATCCACCACATGTTCCTTGCCGCCATGTTCGACGTAGGTGATCTTGGCCATTTCGCTTTGTCCTTGTCCGAATTTTACGTTGCACAATAGGTAGTGCAGAGCGTCTGGGCCTGCCAGCCCCAAATGCGTAACATCTACGTTGAGCTGCGACGCGACAAAGAAGGGGCGATCATGGAACATAAAGCAACTTGCCTGTGCGGGGCGGTCGAGGTCACGGTGACCGGATCGCTGCCTGCACCCAATGCCTGTCACTGCACCGCCTGCCGCAAGCACTCGGGCCATTTTGAAGCGTCCGTGGACGTGCCCCGTGACCGCGTCAGCATCAAGGGTGAGGCAGCTGTGCGCTGGTATCAATCATCTGAAAAGGTCCGGCGCGGGTTTTGTGGGACATGTGGATCGACGCTGTTCTGGGATCCGATTTTTCAGGATTGGACGGCCATTGCAATGGGCGCGTTTGACGGACCAACCCACACGCAACTTGCCCGCCATATCTTTGTTTCTGAAAAAGGTGATTACTACGCGATTGCGGACGGGCTTGCGCAGAACCAGACATAAAGAAAAGGCGGCAATCTTTCGACTGCCGCCCCCTGTGTCATGCGTGTGTTCGCGCTTAGTCTTGGAGTGAAAGGGCTACGAAACGTGGGTCACCGCCGCGCCGGACCAAAAGCAGGATGGACTTGCGCCCTGCCTCGGCTGCGGCTTCGATCCGCTCTTCAAGATCGGTAACTTCAACCACGGCTTGCTGACCTGCTTCGGTAATCACGTCACCTTCCAGCAGGCCTTTTGATGCCGCCTCGGAATCGGGATCGATGCTTGTAATCACCAGACCTTCTTCGATGGAGAGGGAGTATTGATCAGACAACTCTGGTGTGATCTCTGACAATGTCAGACCAAGGATTTCCGATTGCGCCGGTTCTTCCTGCTCTGTTGAGGCGGGGAAAGCCACTGCTTCGGACGTTTCTCGGCGGCCCAGCACAACGGTCAGGTCGGTCATATCGCCATCGCGCAGAACGGACACAGGCACTTCTTTGCCCACGGGCGAGTTACCAACGATCCGCACAAGCTCACGTGTATCTTCAATCTCGATACCATCGAAGTTCAGGATCACGTCGCCTGCCAACATGCCTGCGTTTTCAGCAGGGCCAGGTGGCACGTCAGTCACCAAGGCACCACGGGCAAGGTCGAGACCTTCAATCGCTTCAACCATGTCGGGGGCCACATCCTGAATCCGCACACCCAACCAGCCGCGACGGGTCTCGCCAAATTCGATCAACTGATCGACAACATTGGTCACAACAGCTGACGACATCGCAAACCCGATACCAATAGAGCCACCGTTCGGCGACAGGATCGCTGTGTTCACACCGATCACTTCGCCATCCATGTTGAACAGTGGGCCACCGGAGTTACCACGGTTAATTGCGGCGTCTGTCTGGATGTAGTCGTCATAAGTACCGCTCAAAGCACGGTTGCGCGCCGACACGATACCGGCAGAGACCGAAAAACCCTGCCCGAGCGGGTTGCCCATCGCCATCACCCAATCACCGACACGAGCGCCATCAGCGTTGCTGTCGCCAAATTCGACAAAAGGCAGACCATCAAGATCAACTTTCAGAACAGCGATGTCCGTGTTCGGGTCTGTCCCGACAAGTTCAGCGGGCACCCCAGGCTCACCACCGGGGAAGAATTCGATCAGGATTTCATCGGCACCTTCGATCACATGGTTATTGGTCACGATGTAGCCATCAGCAGAAATCACAAAGCCAGAGCCCAGCGCAGACGACCTGCGCGTGCCCTCGCCCGGACCACGGTCAAGATCGTTGAAGAAATCCTCAAACGGCGATCCTTCGGGCACAAGACCCTGAGGGCCGGTGCGCCCCGCGATCGTGGTGCTGGTGGTAATGTTCACGACAGATGGGCTGACTTGCTCTGCCAGATCGGCAAAGGTCGCGGGCCGCGCCTGTGCTGCGGCAGCGGTCACCTGCGCAATCAAAAGCGCAAGAGCGGTAAAGAGTGTGACGATCAGCGCATAGGCCATACGGCGGACATGCTGCTGTTCACGTTGAATTGCGATTGCCTGAGTCTTCAAGGGCCAATCTCCTTTGTTCCTGAGGGGCAAGTCTGTCGCCCCCGTCAACTTCTGATCATTGATGTAGGGCGCGGGATGTGCAACGCAAACATGTTACAATTTCTCTCAAGAGGACGTGATGGGCCGCATCATCGGCCCAGGCCACAAAAAAGGGCCAGCTTATCGCCAGCCCTTCCCGTTTTTTTTCTAGATCAGAGAGTTACTCTGAAGTATTGGCGCCTGTGTCTGACTTGAGATAGTTGAAAAACTCATTGTCAGGCGACAGGACCATCGTGGAATTGCCCGGCGTCAAAGACCGTTGATAGGCTGTCATGGAACGATAGAACTCGAAAAACTCCGGATCGCTGCCAAATGCCTCGGCGAAGATCTCGTTCCGGCGTGCATCCGCCTCACCTTGGATGATCTGGGCCTGACGTTGTGCGTCGGACACCAGTTCAACAACGGTACGATCAGCCTGCGCCTGAATACGCTGGGCAGCTTCGTTACCACGTGCACGTTCGTCAGCGGCTTCACGGTCACGCTCGGCCTTCATGCGCTCATAAGTGGCGTTAAGGTTTTCAGGTGGCAGGTCAGTCCGTTTGAGGCGGACGTCGATGACTTCAATGCCCAGCGCACGCGCCTCGGCAATGGCCGAATTCCGGATGCGCAACATCAGTGCCGCACGGTCTGTAGACAGGATATCGTTAGACGACACCGAACCCAGCACTTCGCGTGTTTCCGCCCGCAGGATCGAGTCCAGACGGCGCGCAGCGGCCTCTTCACCACCAGCACCAACGGCCTGACGGAACTGTTCGACATCTGCGATCCGGTAACGCGCGAAGGCGTCAACGACGAGACGACGATCATCCGAAGGGGTGACTTCGATCGGGTCAAGATCACGGCTCAGGATGCGGTCGTCATAGCGCACGACCTCTTGAATCAGCGGGATTTTGAACCCCAGACCCGGTTCTTCCTGAACTTTCACAATCTGACCAAACTGAAGCACCAAGGCTTTTTCACGTTCGTCCACGATAAAGACCGCAGAGAGTGCACCGATCACGACAACCGCAATCGCGGGCAGAAGGAATGCTGACTTACGCATTAGTTTGACCCTCCGGTAGAGTTACGACGCAGTTCGTTGATGGGCAGGAAAGGCACAACGCCATTGCCACCGCCGTCACCTTCGTCAAGCAGGATGATATCAACACCACCCAAGACCTGCTCCATTGTTTCAAGATACAGACGCTTGCGGGTCACTTCTGGTGCCTTTTCATACTCTGCCAAGACCGCAGAGAAACGGCTCGCTTCACCCTCGGCTTCGTTTACAACCTGTGCACGGTAAGCTTCGGCTTGTTCCAGAAGTTGGGCTGCTTCACCGCGGGCTTCCGCCACGACGCGGTTAGCATAAGCGTCCGCGACGTTCTGCACACGGTCACGTTCCTGTTCGGCGTCCTGTACTGCGCGGAATGACGCGATCACCGGCTCTGGCGGGTCGGCCTTGTCAAAGTTCACACGAATGATTGTCACGCCGGAATTATAGCTATCAAGCGTGGACTGGATCAGATCGCGCAGGCGGTCAGCAATGGCTCCACGGTCACGGTTCAGGATCGGTGCCAGCTCTGACTGTGAGATAATCTCACGCATGGCGGACTCGGCCACCGCCTCAATCGTTTGTGGCGGGTTGGCGAGGTTGAAGAGGTATTCTTCGGGGTTGTTAATGTTCCAAACAACCTGGAAGTCGATATCCACGATGTTTTCGTCACCCGTCAGCATCAGACCTGCGTCCATGCCAGAGCGGCTGGTGCCGATGTCGATGTTCCGTTCAGTGGTCACCGCAAGAACTTCGCGTGTCACGATCGGCCACGGTGCGAAGTTCAGACCGGGTTCACCGACCTCAAGGAAGTCACCCAACAAAAGCTCGACCGAGCGTTCTTCCGGGCGGACTGTGTAGAAGGATGCAAATAGCCAAAGACCAATTGCGGCTAGTATCCCAAGACCAACGGTTCCGCGTGTCAGCTGTGGGCCTTGCCCGCCGCCGCCACCGCCAGAGCGCCCCTGACCATCGCCGCCACCGCCCATCAGCACGCGCAGCTGCTCGCGGCCTTTGTTCACCAGATCGTCAATTTCAGGGATATTCGGTCCGTCATTGTTTGGACGGCGACCACCGTTGCCACGGTCGTCGTCATTGCCGCCCCCAGAACCTCTGTTACCGCCGCCGCCCCAAGGGCCACCAGTATTTCCTGCCATCGTTTCCTAAGCTTCCTTTTCCATTATCCGGTCATGCCGGACATCTCCCATAGGCATGTGTGCCTTGATTGTGCGAATTCAAGCGGTCCGCATCGGTTCCTTCATTGTGACCAGTTCTTCGGCCATGGTCGGGTGCACCGCAACCGTTCGGTCAAAATCTTCTTTTGTTGCGCCCATTTTTACCGCGATCCCTGCAAGCTGGATCATTTCGCCTGCATGATCTGCGACGATATGACAACCAAGAACCTTGCGGGTTTCCTGACTGACCACCAGCTTCATCAACACACGGTCTTCACGGCCGGCAAAGGCGTGGTTCATTGGCTTAAAAGACGTGCAGTAGACTTCGATCGGTTCCTGCTCGCGGGCTTCTTCTTCGGTCAGGCCCACTGTGCCCAGTTCCGGCTGGGTAAAGACGGCAGACGGGATCAGTTCGTGATCAACGGCGGTCGGGTTACCCTTAAAGACGGTTTCGACAAAGGCCATGCCTTCACGGATCGCAACGGGGGTCAGTTGGACGCGGTTGGTCACATCGCCAATTGCATAGACCGACGGGATATTCGTCTGGCTATACTCATCAACGACGATTTCGCTGCGGCGTCCGACAGTGACACCTGCATCTTCAAGCCCCAGACCGTCTGTGTTCGGAGTCCGGCCCGTGGCAAACATGACCTGATCATAGACCTTAGTCGTCCCGTTGGTCGCCTTGACCCAAATCCCGTGCGAGGGTTTGCCCGTTGGGATAGAGACAGGCACGCCGCCTTCCATGGGCACACCTTCGACCTGCCCTGCCAGGTCGGCTTCGGTCGCAGCGCGCATCTCGACGATGTTTGTGCCCAGATGCAAATCCACGCCCTTGGCGCGCATCCCTTCGGCCACAAGACCACGGGCCTCATCATCAAAGCCGCGCAGGATCTGGGCCCCGCGATAGAACTGCGTCACTTCAACGCCCAACCCATTGAGAATCCCTGCGAATTCAGACGCAATATAACCGCCCCCGATGATCAGGATCGATTTCGGCATCTCATCCAGCAAGAATACTTCGTTTGACGTGATCCCAAGCTCTGCCCCCGGCATATCGGGCACAGCCGGACGACCGCCCGTTGCAACAAGGATATGTTTGGCGGTGATCTGCTGCCCTGTAGACAGGCTGACGGTATGTGGGTCTTTCAAGACCGCACGGGCGTCGAAAATCTCAACGTCTGAGCCATCCAGCAGGCGCCGATAGACGCCTTCAAGCCGGTCCAGTTCCGCATGCAGGTGCCCACGAAACCGCGGCCAGTTGAAAGGCCCCTCGGTCACATCCCAACCATACGCGCGGGCGTCGTCAAACATCTCGGAATAACCAGAGGCGAACACCATCAGCTTTTTGGGGACACACCCACGAATGACGCATGTTCCGCCCATCCGGTATTCCTCGGCAAGGGCAACTTTGGCGCCTGTCGCCGATGCCACGCGGGCGGCGCGCACACCACCAGAGCCGCCCCCGATCACGAAGAGGTCGTAGTCAAAAGTCATGCAAAGGCTCCGATATGTCTTGAATTGGTCTTGAATGCGCGTTGCTGATTATTCGGAAATGTCCGCGAAGATATTATCATCGTCACGCACATCGTAATGTACAACCTCGCCGGTGTTATTGGTGATGTCACGAACCGTCACTTTGCCGTCACCATGGCCAACAATGACGGTGTCACAAATATCGATGAAAAGGCCGTTTTCAACCACGCCCGGCACCTGATTAAGCACAAGGCCAAGCTGTCGGGGATTGCCGATATGCTTGAGGTCGAGATCAAGGATGTAATTGCCTTCATCCGTCATGAACGGATCATCGCCCTGCATCCGCAAACGCACGTCCCGTCCCAGCACATCCATGCTGGTCAACATTTCTTCGATCAGACCTTTGGTGACCGGCACTCCGAACGGGATCACTTCGACCGGAAGGGGGAAGGCACCAAGGCCCGCAACCCGCTTTGTCGCATCCGCAATGACGATCATCCGGTCACTTGCTGTGGCGACGATTTTCTCGCGCAAAAGCGCGCCCCCGCCCCCTTTGATGAGCGCAAGCGCATCATCGAATTCATCTGCGCCATCAATCGTCAAATCCAGCCAGCGGGCCTGATCAAGGCTCGTCACCTCGATGCCAACTTGGCGGGCGAGGGTCGCTGTCTCATTCGACGTTGCCACGCAAGTGATCTGCAACCCATCTTCGCGCACCATTTCGCCCAGACAATTAGTCAACCACGCAGCAGTCGATCCCGTCCCAAGCCCGATCTTCATCCCGCTTTCGACGTATTCTGTCGCTTGCTTGGCAGCCACAAATTTGGCCTTGTCAATTGGGGTCAATTCGCTGGACATCAGTTGCTCCGGTTGGCGCTTGGGGCAAACTATAGCCCCGTTGACGCAAAGGTGCGAGGGGCGAAAATCATCAAAGCCACGGCTGTTGGCGCAATACCCCATGCCAATAGTCGGTTTTGATCTGCGCCTGCGGAAAAATTCGCGATAAGCACATCGTATGACCCAAAGACTTCGCCTGCATTACGCCCCTGACAACGCCTCACTTTGCGTTCGGCTCGCCCTTGAAGAGCTGGGCGTGCCCTATGAGACCGTTTTGGTGGATCGTGGGATCAAGGCGCAAAAGTCGGCCGCCTTTCTTTCCCTCAACCCCAACGGTTTGATCCCCGTGCTGGAAACGGCCGATGGGCCACTTTTTGAGACAGGCGCGATCCTGACGTGGCTGAGCGATCAGCAGGGCGAAATGATGCCAAGGAGTGGCACGGCGGCACGCGGTCGGGCATTGCAATGGATGTTCTGGCTGGCCAACACGCTTCACCCGACCCTGCGGATGTTGTTTTATCCGCAGCAATATGTTGCAGGCGACTGGACCTTGTTTCATGACGGAGCCAAACAAAGGTTAGCCGATCAGCTTAGCATTATCGAACGCGCCGATACGGCACCATGGCGTGATCGTCCAGATGCATCAGCGCAGGGGTGCTATCTGGCGCCGATGTTGCGCTGGGCCGCACTCTATGGCGGCGGAGCGGATTGGTTTGACCTTTCACACTGGCCCCGCTTGATGGCTTTCGCACAAAGAACCGAAGAGCGGCCCGCCGCACAACGGGCCGCATTGGCAGAAGGTCTTGGCGCAACACCGTTTTCAGCCCCCTCACCCTGCAATCCGCCAGAAGGACAGGCACTTTAGATGTTTCTTTCCGTTTTTGACATGTTCAAGGTTGGGGTCGGCCCCTCGTCGTCACATACCATCGGTCCCATGGTGGCCGCCGCGCGATTTCTGGATCACTTGCGGGCGCAGCCCTTTGGCGTTGCCGGACTGAAAGCATCGCTGCACGGGAGTCTGGCCTTTACCGGTGTCGGCCACGCAACGGACCGTGCCGTGATCCTTGGACTGGCGGGGTTTCGGGCAGATGACTATGACGCCGATAAGGCCGACGCAGAACTGGCCCGGATCAAATCAGAACAGACAGTCGCGCCAGAAGGCCTTGGGGAACTGCGGTTTAACCCCCACGAGGATCTGTTGTTCGACTACGGGCCCGCATTGCCGGGCCATGCCAATGGCTTGGTCCTGCGGGGGACCGACGCACAAGGCGATGTGATCATTGAGGTGACATATTATTCGATCGGTGGCGGCTTTGTCCTGACAGCAGAAGAGCTTGCCGCAGGTAAGGACAGCGATACCGGCGCTCCGGTCCCGTATCCGTTCCATTCTGCCGATGAGATGATGCAGATGGCGCTGACCTCTGGCAAATCGATTGCCCAGATGAAGCGCGCGAATGAATTGTCGCGCATGCCCGGCACGGATCTGGATCGTGGACTTGCCCGGATCTGGGCGGTCATGAACAACTGTATCGAACGCGGCCTGACAAGTGACGGCATCTTGCCCGGTGGGCTGAATGTGCGCCGCAGAGCCAAGGGTATTTATGACGCGCTACAGGCAGAGCGGGGGATGAACCTGACAGCCCCGCACACCATCAACGACTACATGTCGACCTATGCGATGGCCGTGAACGAGGAAAACGCCGCCGGTGGTCAGGTTGTCACGGCCCCGACAAACGGAGCGGCTGGCGTCATTCCGGCGACGATCCGCTATTGGCTGGACCATGTCCCCGGTGCCACGAGCGCCCGCGTGCCAGAGTTTTTGCTGACTGCGGCTGCAATCGGCGGATTGATCAAATTCAATGCATCAATCTCTGGCGCGGAATGCGGGTGTCAGGCCGAGGTCGGGAGCGCCTCTGCTATGGCGGCTGGCGGCTTGGCTGCCGTTCTTGGGGGGACGCCGGAACAGATCGAAAACGCCGCCGAGATTGCGCTTGAACACCATCTGGGCATGACCTGTGATCCGGTCAAAGGTCTGGTGCAGGTCCCTTGCATTGAACGCAACGGGCTTGGCGCGATCAAAGCTGTCTCGGCGGCGTCTTTGGCTTTGCGCGGGGATGGGCAGCATCTGGTCTCGCTGGATGTCGCGATTGAAACCATGCGCCAGACCGGCGTCGACATGAGCGAAAAATACAAAGAGACCGCCTTGGGTGGTTTGGCGGTCAATGTTCCCAACTGCTAGCGCCTGCGCAGCTGACCACCGCGGGAGCCTCCGGCGGGAGTTTTTTGACCAAGATGAAGTTGAGGCGGCGCAAGCCGCGAGGTAGGCTTTGATGATGTCACATGACCGGCCTTTTCTTGGCGTGCTACTCATGCTCGCTTTTTGCGTCCTTGCCCCGCTGGGCGATAGTATTGCCAAGCTCTTGGGCGGGGTTGTTGCGCTGACTGTGCTGGTGGCTGTGCGTTTTGGGATTCAGGCGGCGCTCCTTTTGCCAATTGTAATCATAGGCAAGCAAGGTTTGGGCCTGCCGCCGGGTGTCTTGGGTTGGACGCTGGCGAGAACGATCCTGCATATCCTTGGCATCGGGTTGATGTTCAGCGCCTTGCAATATCTGCCATTGGCTGACGCTTTGGCCATCGCATTTGTCATGCCCTTTATCATGTTGCTTTTGGGGCATTTTGTGATGGGGGAACATGTCGGCTGGCACCGGCTGGTTGCATGCGCAGTCGGCTTTGTAGGGACCTTGCTGGTCATCCAGCCCAACTTTGTCGAGGTCGGGTATCCTGCGTTGCTTCCATTAGGGGTGGCTGTGGTCTTTGCCCTGTTCATGATGGTCACACGCCAAATTGCGCGCGCCATGGATCCCATCAAGCTGCAAACAATCAGTGGCCTGCAAGCGATTGTCATACTTGGCCTCGGCCTTGTTTTGTTTCCCTCGCTACTGGGAGAAAGCGGCTTTCGCTTTGATCAAACCACCTGGGCGCTTCTGATCGGCATGGGCGTGATCGGGACTTTGGCCCATTTGTTTATGACCTGGAGCCTGCGCTTTGCCCCCGCATCAACCCTTGCCCCTATGCAATATCTTGAAATCCCGTTTGGCACATTCATCGGGTGGCTCATATTCGCGGACCTGCCCAATGGGCTTGCCGCAGTTGGGATTTGCATCACCGTCGGGGCGGGCCTCTACATCATTCTGCGCGAACAAAGGCTGTCAAAGCTTCATCCAAAAAGTCCCGAGAAAGCGTAACCAGCACCGGGTCGCTCACACACAGGTGCACATCGCCTCCAAGTGCCGCGTTTGACGGACTGGTAAACTTATCAAGTCTCATGTCTTGGTCTTCAAAGGACCAGACGACACCGGTGAGTGTTGCAGACCGGCAGGGACCTATCGGCATCACAGAGATCCGCGCCCCTTGCGGTAGTGTGATCTTTGTCGTGCCCGCTGCGGCCACAAAACTGGCGTCCGCATCATCCAAAAGCACCACAGGCCTTTCTGCATTGCGTGCCAACACATTGAGCACGGACATCATGTGGTCCAATCGCCCGCCAGTGAAGCCAATCGCAAAGATCAACGGGGCCGCAACGCGTGTCAGCGCCTTTTCAAAATCCGTCGTCGCTTGTTCGGCAATATGCACAAGCTGATCTGCGAATGCAGATCGTGCGTGCGGTGACAGGCTGTCCAGATCGCCGATCACTGCCCGAGGCGTGAGGCCGCGCGCCAGTAAAACGTCAGCTCCCGAATCTACCGCGACAAAACACGATGTGCGATTTTCCGCCGCCAAAAAGGCAGTTTGGGAAATTTCGCCCCCGCCCACCAGACAAATTGGGCTAGTATCGGAAACAATCAGAGGATGAGACATCTATTACACTTATTTCCACACACATTCCTTAAAAGGGTCACAAAATGATCCTCAAGGTAACCTGATGTTGGTTTCGTCTGAAACGACAGCAATCCGGGCCGACGCGTGGCCGCTTATAGCAAAGAAAGCGTTAACTCATGGGCGACCAAAATAAAATCCTCGACGTAACATATGGCAAGTTCTCTTGCCGTCTTGAAGGCTTCGACGATGCCGTTGAGACGATGAAAGCCGTGGTCACTTATTTCCATGACCTGGCCGGGGACGAGAATTTTCTTGAGGTTGCACCGGGCATGCCCGATGTGGACACGCTTGCTGAAATGGCCAAAGAGCAGGAAGACGACCTGATTGAGGTCAGCCGGAATGCTGACGGGCTCACGCTTTCACGCATCGTTGAACCCCAACAGCCGCCGCAACTTGAACCAGAGGTCGCAGAGGTTGCTGCCCCTGCAATCGCCTCAAGCGCTATTGCGGATTTCCTGAAGAATGAGAATGAAACCCCGCAAGACGAGGTTGCTTTGGCGCTGTCCGATGACGAAACGCCAGTGTTTGAAGAGCCTTCCGAAATTGATGCCGATGCAGAGACACAGGAAGAGATTGCCGAAGAAGCCGATCCCCTTGCCGAGGCAGCACCAGACCCTGCGATCGATGTTGCGGTCGCTGAAGATGTGACTGCTCTGGATACCGCACCAGATGAGGTCACTGACGAGGTGATTGTTGAGGCGGCAGATCAAACGCTAGGGACTGACGCCGATGTTACGCCCGAGTTTGAAGAAGAAACCGCGTCGGTTACCGCTGATGACATGGCTGAAACAGCCGAGGCGACCGAAGAGGAAGCATCTGATGACGAAAGCATGTCCGCGCGACTTGATCGCATTCGCACCGCCGTCATCAATGAACCAGTCGCACCGCCAGAACCCGAACCCGCAGTTGAGGTAACGCCAGCCCCCGTTTCCAAAGCCGGCAACCCGCTCGCCCAGCGTCTTGCGCAATTGGCCAAGCGGAATTCAGAATTGATGGAAGCGGACGCCCGCCTTGAGGCGCCGCGCATTGCTGGCGAGGATGAAGAGGAATCTGACACTGCTTCCGCCGCCCCAGAGGCGAGCGATGATCAGGAAAATGCAGGCGAGATCACATCGGAAATGGCGACACTGGATGCCGGTGATGAAGTGCAGGATGAAACGCTCCAGCCAGGTGACCTAGAAGTCGCCCATTCGGCAGAAACCACCGCCGCAGCCGAAGAAGCCGAAGCGGATGCGCCGCAAACAGCTTTGCAGGATACTGCGGAAGAAACAGCCGAGGACTCGGACAGCGATCTTGAGACGGCAGAGGTCGCGGAAGCGGCGGCAAAACCAGAAGAGGCCGAGACCAAGGCGCCTGAAACAGCGCCATCGGGCGAGGCCACACGCCCGCTCCTTCTAACGACACCGCAGCGACCTGCCACGGTTGCCACGGTTGCCACGACTGATGATGAGGACAGCGATGATGAGGACGATGATTTTGACCTGACAGCCGAATTGGCAGAAGTTGAAAAAGAAATCGCCGCAAATCCGCGCAACGAAATGACCCGTCATGGCCTGCCACGCCGCGTCGAAGACGCCATGAGCCGGATATTTTCGGAAACCAACCACCAACTCGATGCGCCAGAAGGCCGCCGCAACCGCGACGCCCTTGCCCAGCTCAAAGCGGCCGTTGCGGCAACTGAAGCGGCCAAGCAACTTGGTGATTCAGCGCGCTCGCGCGATGCAGGTGCGGCGTTCCGCGATGACCTTGGTGCGCTCGACGCCGAGAACAGAGACAAACCCGACGGGCTGCCACCTTTGAAGCTGGTTACAACCACGGACGAGGAAGAGGCCAAGGAAAAGGTCCTGTCTGACGACCGCGTCACCTCAAAGCCGCTTGATGCCACCGCCGATCGTTTGCGCCAGATCGCAGCCGCCAAAGAACCAAGCGCGACCGGTATGGACTTCGCTGGTTTTCTGGAACGGCACGGGGTCAGTGACTTGTCTGACAAGCTTGAAGCCGCCGCCGCCTATCTGGCCTTTGTCGAAGGCGAGCCGGACTTTACTCGCCCACAGCTGATGCGCCTTGTTCAATCGGCTTCTTCCGAAGAAATCACGCGCGAGGACGGGCTGCGTTGCTTTGGCCGCCTTTTGCGTCAGTCGCGGTTCTCGAAGTTGAACAATGGTCGTTTCAAGGTTGACGACAATACACCCTTCCGCCCACGCACATCAAGGATGGCGCAGGGCTAAAGGCGTACAGAACTTATGAAAAAGGCGGGTCGTCCTGACCCGCCTTTTTTATTTGTCTTGTGCATCCGGGTCGGGTTGGCCGATTCCCTTGAAGATCGACTTCAACGGAAAAGCCCAGCCGATGCCCAGCAGGATGTATGCCAGAAACTCAAGCGGCCATGGCAAGCGGATCTGGTTGTTCATCATGCCGCTCATGATCGTGGCGGCAAAGATCATGTAGACGGGCAAGCCCACGACAAGAATGAAAATAGCCAATCGTTTGCGTGTCTTGTAGGTCATCTGTCCTCAGTCAGCGAATGGGTCGGTCACCAGAATGGTGTCCTCGCGCTCTGGTGAGGTGGAAACTAGGGCGACAGGGCAGTCGATCAACTCTTCAATCCGGCGCACATATTTGATCGCTTGCGCGGGCAGATCGGCCCAAGAGCGAGCCCCCTCGGTGGACTGTGACCAGCCTTCGATTTCTTCATAAACAGGCTTGCAGCGAGCCTGTTGGTCGGCGGCTGTTGGCAAGTAGTCCAGATGCTCACCATCCAGCAAATAGCCTGTGCAAATCTTTAGGGTTTCAAACCCGTCCAGCACATCAAGCTTGGTCAGCGAAATGCCAGTCACACCGGAGGTCGCACAGGTCTGGCGGACCAAAGCCGCGTCAAACCAGCCACAACGACGCTTGCGGCCTGTCACCGTCCCAAATTCATGCCCACGGGTCCCAAGGCGATGCCCGTCATCATCATCCAGTTCGGTCGGGAACGGCCCCTCACCCACGCGGGTGGTGTAGGCTTTGACGATCCCAAGAACGTAATCAATCGCACCCGGCCCCATGCCGACACCGGTGGCAGCCTGCCCTGCGATCACATTGGAAGAGGTCACAAAGGGGTAGGTTCCGAAGTCGATATCCAGCAGTGCACCTTGCGCCCCTTCGAACAGAATACGCTTACCGGCTTTGCGCTTTTCGTTCAGCACTTTCCACACAGGGGCGGCAAAGGGCAGGATTTCGGATGCAATCTCTTTGAGTTGCGCAACAAGCGCATCGCGGTCCACAGGATCAATCCCCAAGCCACGGCGCAGCGGGTCGTGGTGCTGCAATGCGCGGTCAACGCGGGCCTCAAGGGTGGCCGCATCCGCCAGATCAGCGACACGCACCGAACGGCGACCGACCTTGTCTTCATAGGCCGGGCCAATGCCGCGGCCAGTTGTGCCAATCTTGGTGCCTTTGCTTGCGGCCTCTTCGCGGGCGCGATCGAGTTCGCCGTGAATTGGCAGAATAAGCGGTGTATTCTCGGCAATCATCAGGGTGTCAGGGTCGATCGTGACACCTTGCGCACGGATCGATGCGATCTCTTTGACCAGATGCCAAGGATCAAGCACGACGCCATTGCCGATGACAGACAGTTTGCCGCCACGCACCACACCCGAAGGAAGCGCGTTCAGCTTGAACACCTCGCCATCAATGACCAGCGTATGGCCTGCGTTATGGCCCCCTTGAAAGCGCGCGATCACGTCGGCCCGCTCCGAGAGCCAATCCACGATCTTGCCTTTGCCTTCATCGCCCCACTGGGCGCCTACGACCACAACATTTGCCATAAGAATCCGTCCTTGCGTCAGTGCGTGCCCCCTATAGCTTTCCACCCCGCGCGGGGAAACCGCTAAATTGGCCGCGCGGTGCTGGACAGGATTTCACAAGCGCGGCATGGTCAGGGACGATCATCAAGGAGGGTCCCATGGGCTTTGTCATTCGCTGGATATTCGCGTTTGTGCTGCTTGCAGCCACATATAACCCCACGGAATGGAACTATGTGTCATGGGCGATGGCAAATTCAGACACCAACCTTTCCATGGTCGTTTTGTTGGGGCTGGTGCTGTTTGTGGGGTACATTATCTACTTGCGGGCGACATTCCGATCCATCGGGGTCTTTGGCATGATCCTGATCCTTGCCGTTGTGGCGACTATCATCTGGGTGCTCTTTGACCAGGGACTGATCAGTCTGGACAATCCGACGGTGAACACATGGATCGCGATCTTTGCGCTATCGATCGTTCTGGCGGTCGGTTTGTCGTGGTCCATCGTGCGCAGACGGCTGACAGGCCAAACTGACGTGGATGACATCGACGAATAGGCTCTATTCAGGGGTTGCGGGATCGCCGCGCAGCTTTTAGATACCGCGTGTTCGCGAACGCCCCGAAAGGCCCCTTGAATGGAAAACGTCGTCCTTATCGTTCACCTGATCCTTGCGCTCAGCTTGATTGGTACAGTGCTGTTGCAGCGCTCTGAAGGTGGCGGCCTTGGCATGGGCGGCGGCGGCGGTGCAACAGGCTCGCGTCCGGCTGCGACTGCGATGAGCAAATTCACATGGGCCTTGGCCATTGCCTTTATCTGCACATCGATCACGCTCACCTTGATTGCGCAAAGCAATTCATCTGGCGCATCCGTGGCGGACCGTCTGGCACCTTTGCCAACCGAAGAGGGCGTCGAATTGCCATCCTTGGGCGACAGCCTGCTGCCACCATCATCGGATGACGCACCACTCGTGCCATCTGGCAACTAAGACACAACGGGTTGCTATCTGTGGAAAGGTAGCAACATGATCTTGGGGGAGTGGTTGCCAATCGGCTCCGAATCCGCTAGTAGTCAAATCCCGTGATGATGCGAATTTTCGGGTTCGCTTTTCCACACATTTGGACTGATTTCACGGGAGACCCCACCGCATGGCGCGCTATATTTTCATCACCGGTGGTGTTGTTTCTTCACTTGGCAAAGGGCTTGCATCCGCCGCCCTTGGCGCGCTTTTGCAGGCGCGCGGCTATTCTGTCCGCCTACGTAAGCTTGACCCCTACCTCAACGTCGATCCCGGCACGATGTCACCCTTTGAACATGGCGAAGTTTTCGTCACCGACGATGGTGCAGAAACCGATCTGGATCTCGGGCACTACGAAAGGTTTACCGGTGTGCCCGCACGCAAAACGGATTCGGTCTCATCGGGGCGTATCTATTCCGATGTCCTCGAAAAAGAGCGGCGCGGCGATTACCTCGGCAAGACCATTCAGGTGGTCCCCCACGTGACCAACCAGATCAAGGACTTCATCGGGATCGGCGAGGATGAGGTCGATTTCATGCTGTGCGAGATCGGCGGCACCGTCGGCGACATCGAGGGCCTGCCCTTCTTCGAAGCCATCCGCCAATTCGCCCATGACAAACCCCGCGGCCAATGCATCTTCATGCATCTG